>NZ_JBFULT010000017.1:0-35777 GCF_054049755.1 Bradyrhizobium sp. P5_C11_2 | reverse complement strand
CCATCGTGCCCGCCGCAACTTGAAGCGAAGAACCCACCACCCAGCAGCCGGCAACAAAGGCGATCAGGCCATTGGCGGGGTTTTGATCAAGGACAAGAATGCTGACGGACAGAGTTGCGGCAATCGCGGCGCCGAAGGTTCCGGCCGCACTCATGATCTCAGCCGACTCGGAACCGGTCCATTCTTCCGAGATGCTCGAACTCGACTTCCGTGCGACACTGCGAGACAAATCAATTCCGACATAATAGCTGAGAGCTCCGTAGAGCATCGTTAGCAGCACGATCCAGCCGCTTTCAAACAGTCCGTCTTTCTCACGCAACAGGGTCGCCCCCACATAGAGGCCGCAAGAGGCCCCAACGGCTGCGAGCCCAATCCTTTCAAGAAGATGGGCCGACTTGATCAGACTGGAACGAGCGATCCCAAGATTACCGGCGTGTCTCGTCAGGGAAAATGCGCTGGAAACTGCATTGCTGATCTTCATTGGAGTCTCCCTCTTAGGTCAGTAGCGGCCTACCGGCCGACCCCGAATAGAGGCTGCCTGGTGGACCCGCTTTGCGATTCCCTTGATTCCAATTTCTGAAAAATCTGTGCTGAGTGATGGGGCTGGCTTGCTCGTGAGCAAGACGAGAGCCAATCCAAAGCTGCGAGCACGCGGCTGCGCAGGCATTGCATCTCACCCGTGTCTGTCAGTTAGGTCCGGGTGCGGCAATTTCTTGCGGGAGTGATAGCTCGAAAAAGAGTGATGAAATATGAGGCGGTTCACATAGCGCGGTTCCCTGTCGCTCGATCCGGTCACGTTTTCCGGAGGACGCGTCTGCATCGTCGCGATGCCGGGAGCGCGGGAGCGGAGGGCGCCGTTGGTTCGCCAGCTGGCCCGCGATTTCGCCGGCGTCCGATCTATCCGCTCTTTGCGGTGCTTCGTGTCCGTCAATTCGCGAGGCGCAGCGTCATTCTTTAGGTGGCCATCAGCCGGATATGCGCGGCTGTCGGCTTGCGACCGGCGCCGTTGATCGGCGTGATGTCCTGCGGGCAGGCCGAGAAGACCACGTAGCAATCCCGGACAGCTCGCAGCACGACATAGTCGCCTGCCCTGCTCACGGGCTCACCCTGCGTCAGGCTCAGGTCGTCGTTGACCGGGATGTTCATGAACAGATTGAGCGGCTGCGGCACATGGCTCGCCTGCAGGCCGATCTCGTCCATGGCCTCGACCATGTTGTCGGCGCAGTTGCGATGATAGTCCGTGCAACCCAGATGCTCATAGCGCCAGCGATCGCATGCCGCCATCAGGGTATCGTGGATGCCGGGCGATGTGTCCTGCTCCAGCACCAGGATCGGCTCGCGTTTGTTGGTGAAAAGCGTCTGCCCGGCGGCCGGCATCAGCCGGCCGTTCTCGACCCTTGTATGCTCCATCGACATGTGGTGTCCGAGATCCTCGATGCAGAACGCCCAGGTGTCCACGACCTGAGAGCCATGGGTGTTGATGATTTGGACGGCCTGCCCCTTGCCCAGCCGAACGGCCTTGCCGCGCGTGGCCGGAATGACGTCGAGTGTTCCATTCATGATGTTCTCCTTCAAGCGGCGAGACGGGCGCTGCGGCGCGCCACCCAGCGCGGCTGGGCGCAGATGTGCCCCAGGAACTCGATGACGGTCAGCGCGCCAAGATAGGCGGTGACGCCGRTGCCGACATCGAGCGGCGGATTGACCTCGACGAAGTCGAAGCCCGCGATGTCGTGCCGCTCTGCGATCGCCTTCAGGCTGTCACGCAGCTCGACATAGCTCATCCCGTTGGGCTCGGCAGAGACGCAGCCCGGGACCAGCGACATGTCCATGGCGTCGACGTCGATGCTGACATAGACCCGTGAGCCCGCAGGCAGCAGATCGGCGACGCCTTGCGGGCCGATCTGACGGAACGCGCCCATCGGAATGACGCGGTTGCCTGCGGCAATGACATCCTCCACCTGCGCCGGCGAGTGGCGCAGGCTGCGGATGCCGACCTGGGTCAGACTCAGCGCATTCTCCATCCCCGCGATGTGGCGAAACGCATGGCTGTTGGTGATGGTCAGGTCATTTTCGAACGGCGCGTAGTCGGTGTGGGCGTCGAAGTGGATGACATGCAGCTTCTCGTCGAAGGCACGGAAGATCGGATAGGTGATCGAGTGGTCGCCGCCGAGCACCACGGGCAGCGCACCGCGGTCAAGAATCCCGCGCACCGTAGCCGTGATGTTCTCGAAGGTGCGAGGCGCGTTGGCCGGATGAATGTCGACATCGCCCACGTCGGCGATCAGGCGCTGCGACATCTCTTCGACAAGATATTCGCGCCGGGTCTCGGGGTCGTAGTAGCCCTTGCCGCTGCCATAGAAGCGCAAGGAATGCTCGCGCAGCGCGCGCGGCGCAAGGCGACTGCCGGGCATGAAGGGTGAACCCTCGTCGAACGGCACCCCGAGCACCGCGATGGCGGCGTCGAGCTGTGAAAGGTCCTCGCAGATGCGCGACCGTAGAAACGAGGGAATGCCGACATAGGGCCGGTTGACGCGGGACATGTTCTTACTCCGTTGTGTCGATTGTCGTGCCGGGATTGTCGTGGCGGCGGTTTGCCATCACCAGATCGAGGAAATTGCGCAGCCGCGGTTCTTTCGGCGCGGCGATGATGTCCCGCGCCGGCCCCTCCTCGATAATGCGACCGTGATCCATGAAGGCGATGCGATCGGCGACGTTGGCGGCAAAGCCGATTTCGTGGGTGACGACCAGCATCGTCATCCCGATCTCCGCCAGCGAGCGCAGGACGGCGAGCACATCGCCGACCAGTTCGGGATCGAGCGCCGACGTCGGTTCGTCGAACAGCATCAAGGCCGGGTCCATGGCGAGCGCGCGGGCGATCGCAACGCGCTGTTGCTGTCCGCCCGAGAGCGCACGCGGATAGCGGTCCATGCGCTCGGCGAGCCCGAGACGCTCCAGCAGGTCCTTGCCGCGGCGTACCGCCTCCGCCCGCGGCCGGCCCAGCACCACCTCTTGCGGGCGCACCACGTTTTCGAGCGCGGTCAAATGCGGCCAGAGATTGAACTGCTGAAACACGATGCCGATCTTCGGGCGCAGGGCGTCGATCTCCCGCCGCCCCTGACGACGTACGACACCGCCGCTCGTCAATTCGCGTCCGAATGGCTTGCCGGCGACCTCGATGAAGCCGTCATCAGGCTGCTCGAGCCAGGTCAGGCAGCGCAGCAGCGTGCTCTTGCCGCAGCCGCTCGGGCCAATCAGCGCGACGATCTCGCCCGCGTGCACATCGAGATAGAGATCATCGACGGCGGTGGTGCCGGAAAAGCGCTTGGTCAGGGCCGACACGCGGAGCACGGGCGGCGCGGTCATCATGCCCTCCGCGCCACGAGCGAGAGATAGCGCTCCGCGATCCTGTTGCGGCTGGCGCCTTCGACCTGTGCGGCGCCGACGCGGCGCTCCAGCCGCCTCGACAGATCCGCGATCACGATTGCAATCAGCCAATAGATCGACGCGACCGCCGCGAATACCTCGAACGGCGCAAAGGTGTTCCCCTGCACGACGAGGCCCTGGTAGGTGAGTTCCGGCACCGTGATGGAGGACAGCACGGCCGACTCCTTCATCATCGTCAAAGTCATATTGGTGGAGGGCGGCACCAGCGCCCGCAGAATCTGCGGCGCCACCACATGCCGCATCGCCTGGGCGGGAGACATGCCGATGGCGCGCGCGCTTTCGAACTGCCCGCGCGGCAGCGCGAGAATCGCGGCACGGACGATCTCGGCATAATAGGCGCTGACAAACAGCGCGAGCGCCAGGGTGCCGGCAATGTAGGCCGGCAGGCGGATGCCGGAGAACGGCAGCCCGTAATAGACGACGAAGATCAGGATGATGAAGGGAATGTTACGCAGTGTTTCGACGTAGAGCCCGGCGGCAAGCCGCGGCAGCCAGCCCGGCATCAGCGCGACCATGGCGACGGCAATCCCCATGGCATAACCGATGATCAAGGCCGCCGCCGAGACCTGGACGGTCAGCCAGGCGCCCTGCAGCAGGAGCGGCCAATAGTCGAGAAGAAGGGCTGGATTGAAATGCATCGCTCAGATCCGCGGCTCAGATCCGCGCCTTGGCGAACCGGGCTTCCGCGAGCTTGCCCGACAGGCTGAGGACGAGATTGATGACCAGAAAGACCATAGCGGCGCCGATCATGGTCTCGAACGGCCGATAGCTCGAACTCGCGATCTGCTGCGCGCGGCGCAGCACCTCGACGACGGTGATGACCGACAGCAGCGCCGTGCCCTTCACCACGATGGTTGACTCGTTGATCAGCACCGGAACGATGCGGCGAAACAGCTGCGGCAATACAACCTTGAGCCAGATGGCGTGTGGTGGCAGGCCAAGCGCGGTCGCGGCCTCGATCTGGCCCGGATCAATGGTGGCGAGGCCGCCGCGCATGCTCTCGCTGATGAACACCATGCTGTTGAAAGCGATGGCCGCGACGCCCGCCACCTCCGGCGACAGGTCGAGGCCGACCGCCGGAAGCACGTAATAGGCGATGAAAATCTGAATCAGCAGCGGYGTGYCGCGCACGAAACTGATGACGACGGCGATGCAGGCGTTCACCGGCACGATCTTCAGGGAGCGTACCACCGTGAGGCCGGTACCGAGCGCGAGCGCCAGCAGCATGATGGCGAACGCCAGCCGTATGTTCACCGCCGCGGCGCTCACGAGATCGGGAAGGATCGACAACAGATATGCGAAGTTGAAACCCATCGCCGGACCTTTCGTCCTGGAACCTGCCGTATCGCCCGATCCCTGCCCGCAAACGCCTACATCGCACCGGGCGGCAGATAACCGTCGTCCGGAATCTTCATTTCGAAGCCGAACCACTTCTTTTGCAGGGCCGCGAGGCGGCCATCGTCGCGCATCTTGCGAATGACGACGGAGATCGCGTCGCGCAGGTCCTTGTCATCGGGCCGCGCCACCCATGCCAGATAAGGGAAGCCGCCTTCCATCGGCGTCGGCGCCAACAGTTCGAACACATCGGACTTTTCCTTGACGAGGGCGGCGAGACTGGGCAGCGACTGGATCACTGCATCGACTTCGCCGTTGGCCAGCGCCACGTAACTCTCGGGAAACGCGGTAAAGAGCTTCAGCTCCTTGAAGCCTGTCCCGCCCGCGGCCTTCAGCTTGGCATCGAGTGCGCGGGCGACCGGCTCTGTCGATGATGCAAGCTGGGTGCCAACAACTTTGCCGTTGAGATCTTCCACCTTGGCGAGCTTGTCGCCCTTGCGCTTCATCGCGTAGGGCACGCCGTCGGCGATCGGCATTGTGTAGGCATAGCGCTTGGCGCGCTCGGCATTGATGCCGACGGTGGTGGCGACGAAGTCGAACTTGCCGGCCAGCACACCGGGGAGGATGCCCTGCCAGGGCAGGTCGAGCTGGTTGAGCTTCTTGACGCCGAATTCCTTCACCACTTCGGCCAGGATGTCGGAGCCGTAACCCACGATCTTGCCGTCCTTGACGAATTCAAAGGGTGGGTAGGCCGCTTCGGTACCGACCGTCAGTTCGCCGGTGCGCTTGATTTTTTCCAGGGTCGTCTCGGCGAAGGCCTGCTGGCTCGTGACGGCAACGATACAGACGCCGCCAGCCAGAAGGCCGAGCGCTCCGCGATAGATTCGCATCATGGAAGTATCCCCTATCTGTTTCGGAAACGGTGCAACTTCAAACCGGCGGCGCGTCGAAATAATTCGCCCTCACCGCCGCGCCGATCAGATTCACGATCAGGCGGCCGGCCGTGATGCAGGTGATCATGTTGACGTCGATGGACGGCGTGATCTCCACGATGTCCATGCCGACCACCCGCCCCTTGCGCACCAGGCCGTGGATGAGCTTGCGGACCTGATGGAAGGTGAGCCCGCCCGGAGCCGGGCCCTCGACCGCAGGCATCACGGTCGGATCGAGGCCATCGGCGTCGATGGTGATGTAATACTGGCCGCCCTCCGGAATCCGCTCGAGCACCGACTCCATGCCCTTGTCGTGCACCTCGAAGGCCGGAATGATGTTGGAGCCGTAGGCGGCCGCCGCCTCGACCTCTTCGGTCCGCGCGCTGCCCGAGGAGCGGATGCCGATCTGGAAGATCTCACCGATGTGGGGCATTTCGGAAGCCCGCCGGATCGGGCTCGACAGGCCATCCCGAACGCCGTTCACCTCATCGCGCCAGTCGATATGGGCATCGACCTGGATCAGCGTGATCGGTCCATGACCCTTGAAGGCGCGCAGAATCGGGATCGGGATGCCGTGGTCGCCGCCGATGGTGATGGGCATGGCGCCAGCGGCAAGGATCTTGCTTACCGCTTCTTCGGCGCGGACAGAATGGCTGCGGAGATCGGTCATGTCGGCAGGCACGTTGCCGACATCGACCACTTTCAAGGCACGTCCGCCGTAGATCGGGCCACCGACGTCGAAATCGTAGCGTTCCAGGCCGCGACAGATGCGATCGGTGACCGAGCGGACAGCATCGGGTGCCTTCGACTGGTCGTTGGTGATCGTGCCGGCATGGTAGGCGCTGCCGTAGGGAATGCCGAGGATGGCAATGTGCGCGTCGAGAGCGTCGAGATCGGTGCAAATAGGCGACCAGAGCAGGCTCTGGTGCTTCAGCGAAGGCGGCACCGTCAGGGGCAGAACCATACGTCCTCCAAGTCACGTTCCAGGTCACAGCAGTCTGGTCTTGCCGAACAAATCKGCATCCGACCACCAAGCGAGCGGTCTGCGTATCGCTCGGATGTTCAGCAACCGTAGCGTGGACCGGACAACGCCCGGAATGACGTTTCCCGAAACCATGCTTGTAGGAACCGCAACATGAAGCACGTCGCGCCAGCACCCGTTCCGCATCTCACCGAAGCCGATCTCAGATTGTTGCGGATCTTTCGCGCCGTCGCTGAGGCGGGTGGCCTGACCGCAGCGGAAGCCCAGCTTGGGATGGAGCGATCGACCATCAGCCGGCATCTGCTGGCGCTGGAAACACGGCTCGGCAGCCGGCTCTGCTTTCGCGGCCCCTCCGGGTTCGAGTTGACCGATTTCGGCCGCAAGGCTCTGCAGGCCAGCATCGCAGCCTGTGATGCGCTTGAGATGGTGCATCACGAGCTCAATCTGGCTCGCAACATCCTGTCGGGCGAACTGAAGATCGGCATCGCCGACAACTGCCTGTCCAACCCGCATTGCCGGTTGGCGGGCACGCTGGCTCAGTTTCGCATGGCCGCCCCCAATGTCACCCTGAACATTGCGATCGGCCTGCCGAGCGCGCTCGTCGAGGACGTGCTGGAGCGACGACTGCATCTCGCCATCAGCGGGCAGCCTGCCGTCAACAGCAAGCTGGAATACGTTTCACTGTTCACTGAGGAGTTTCGGCTTTACACGGCGGCAGCCAGGCCGCTCGCGCTCGACGCCGTGCGCGACGGCGGTGTGGTTCTGGTGACGCGAACAAACGATCGACGCACGCAAAACCTTGCTCGGCGGCTTCACATCAAGCAACGCGCTGTCGCCTTCGGGCTGGAAGCGGTTGCGACAATGCTGGTCGGCGGCGGGTTTGTCGGCTTTTTGCCGCGACATTATGTCGAGATGCTGAGACCGATCCATCGACTCGAGGAAGTCTCGGGCGCCGAGGCGTTTCGCTATACGACCCAATTCTCGCTGATCTCGGCGATCAACCGGCCGCTTCCACCGAGTGGCCGGCTGCTGGCCAAACTGCTGACCGATCCAGAGAGCGCGGCCTGAACCAGGTCTCGGACACAAGCTGGCTGCTGCGAGTCTCCTTGCGTCTCGTTCTCACGACCAGCTCCCCTCGTCCCAGATCTGGACGACGTGGCCCGCCGACACTTCGCGATATTGCCGGACCGGAGGCTGGTAGTCCGGGGCGCGCACGGGGCTTCTGATCTCGTCGTTTGAGACCTCGCGTTTGGTGCCGCGCCGCGCGGGGTCGGGGACCGGCACGGCGGCCATCAGCTTCCTGGTATAGGGATGCTGCGGATTGCCGAACACGTCCGCGCGCGAGCCGATCTCGACGATCTCGCCGAGATACATCACCGCGACGCGATGGCTCATGCGCTCGACCACCGCGATGTCATGGGAAATGAAGAGATACGCAAGGCCCATGCTGGCCTGAAGGTCGAGCATCAGATTGACCACCTGCGCCTTGACCGAGACGTCGAGCGCGGACACCGCCTCGTCCGCGACGATCAGCTTYGGCCCGAGCGTGAGCGCCCGCGCAATGCAAATGCGCTGGCGCTGGCCGCCGGAAAATTCGTGCGGAAAGCGCGCGGCCATGTCGGCGGTCAGCCCGACGCGAACGAGGAGGTCGGCGACCTTCTCTCGCGCCTGCGCCGCGGAGGCGAGCCCATTGGCAAGCAGCGGCGCTGCGACCGCCGTTCCCACCGACATGCGCGGATTGAGGCTTGCGAACGGATCCTGGAACACGATCTGCATCTGCTTGCGGCAGTCGCGCAAGGTACGGCCGTTCATGCCGAGAACATCCTGGCCGTCGAGCAGAACCGTTCCGCTGTCCGGCTCGACCAGCTTGAGGATGGAGCGTCCCGTCGTCGACTTGCCGCAACCGGACTCGCCCACCAGCGCCAGCGTCTCGCCGGCGCGCAAGGTGAAGGAGATGTTCTCGACCGCGTGGACGCGGCCCGAGACCTTGCCGAACAATCCGGAGCGGATCGGAAAGCGCGTGGTGAGGTTCGACACTTCGAGCAGCGGGCGCTCGGCGGTCGAGACCGTATCCGGCGTCTCCGTCGGATCGTCCGAGGTTCCCGTCACCTTGTCGACGATGGGAAAGCGCATCGGCCGCGGGCGACCATCCATCGAGCCGAGGCGCGGCACGGCCGCGAGCAGAGCGCGGGTGTAGGGATGTGAGGGTGCTGCGAAGATGCGCGCCGTCGCGTCGGTCTCCACCGCCTGCCCATTGTACATCACCACGGTGCGGTCCGCGATCTCGGCCACCACGCCCATGTCGTGGGTGATGAAGAGGATCGACATCCCCTCCTCCTGCTGGAGCTCCTTCAACAGCTCCAGGATCTGGGCCTGGATGGTGACGTCGAGCGCGGTGGTCGGCTCGTCGGCGATCAGCAGCTTCGGCTTGCAGGCCAGCGCCATGGCGATCATCACGCGCTGGCGCATGCCGCCGGAAAACCGATGCGGATGCTCGTGGAAGCGCGATTTCGCCGCGGGAATGCGGACCCGGTCGAGCAGGCGAACGGTCTCGGCTTCGGCGGCAGCGCGCGACAGGCCGCGGTGATAGATCAGCGCCTCGGCGATCTGGAAGCCGATGGTGAGCACCGGATTGAGGCTCGTCATCGGCTCCTGGAAGATCATGGCGACCTCGTTGCCGCGCACGTCCTTCATGCGCGGCTCGGGCAGCGTCAGCAGATCGCGCCCCGACAGCATGACGCGGCCTTCGATGCGGCCGTTCTCCTTCGGAATGAGCCGCATGATGGACAGCGCGGTGACGCTCTTGCCCGATCCCGACTCGCCGACGATGGCGACGGTTTCCCGGGGCGCGATGGCGAATGACACGTTGCGGACAACGGGTATCCATTGCCGTTCGCGCATGAACGACGTCGTCAGGCCTGTAACCGACAACACGGGCGCTTGTGCGTTGGCGATGACCTGATCGGGTGCGTTTGCGCTGATGCTCATGCGAGAGCCCTAATAGCCGCGACTACGGTCGACGCGCCCCGGCAGGTCTTCGCCGCGGCGATGACGCGCGATGACATCGAGCACATAGTCGACGGCCGTGTCCGGCGTCGTCATGCTCGCATTGTGTGGAGTTACCAGGATGCGCGGGTGGCTCCAGAACGGATGGCCCGCGGGTAGCGGCTCGGGCTCGGTGACGTCGAGCACCGCGCCCGACAATGCGCCGCTGTCGAGCGCCGCGAGGACATCGGCTTCGACCAGATGCGGGCCACGCCCGACATTGACAAGGGAGGCACCACGCGGCAGGCGCGCGAACAGATCGGCATTCAGGATGCCGCGCGTCTCGTCGGTCAGCGGCAGCAGACAGACAAGAATATCGGTCTGCGCAAGGAACTCCGGCAATGCGTCCGCGCCCGCATAGCAGGTCACACCCTCGATATCCCGCGGCGAGCGATTCCAGCCGGCAAGCGGAAAGCCGAACGCCTTGAGCCGTTCGAGCACGGCCTGGCCGAGCTGCCCGAGCCCCATCACGCCGACGCGACGACGTTTGGCCGGCGTGATCCGGATCTCGCGCCACACCTGCTCCTTCTGCTGGGCCATGAAGTCCAGGAGATCGCGATGCAGCGCCAGCACGGCCATGGTGACGTATTCCACCATGGTCTCGGCGATGCCGGGCTCGAGCATGCGCACCAGCGGAATATGCAGCGGAACTTTGGTGGCGTCGAACTGGTCGACGCCGGCGCCGACCGAGAAGACGAGCTCGAGATTTGGAAACGTCGCCGCGATGTCATCCGGCGGCACCCACGCCACGAGATAGCGCACCTCGGCGGGATCGCCGATATCGGGCCAGAGCCGGAACGGCAAATGCGGCGCGCGCTCGGCGAAGAAGGTCGCCCATTCCGCGCCGCGCACCATGTTGGCCTTGTAGAGAACCGTCATACCGCCACGCTCTCAGAACGGGCTGACCGGCGCGAGCCGGCGGCCGTCGATCATGCGCTTGTGGCTGTAGGCCACCGGGTCGACCAGCGGCGTCGAGCCCGTCACGATGTCGGCGGCGAGCTTGCCGGCCGCGGGGCCAATGCCGAAACCGTGGCCGGAAAAGCCGGTCGCAAGGAAGAAGCCGGGCAAGGCATCGACCGGCGAGATCACCGGAATGGTGTCGGGCGTGCAGTCGATCGTGCCGCCCCAGGCTTCCGCGATCTCGATATCCTTCAACTCGGGGTTCGAGTTGATCAGCGACGCGAGCGCCGCATTGACCAGCGACATGTCCGGCTCCGGATCGCGCACGCGTTCGGTCTCGAACGGCGACGGTTTGTCGAAGCTCCAGCTCGTGCCACGCACCATCTGGTCGAAGAACGACTTGCCGAACGACAGCTTCAGCCCGTTGCGGCGATGCAGATAGGTCGGCCAGAACGTCCGCGCGTAGCGGAACAGATCGGGCGACAGCTCCACCGTGCCGCGGTTGCGCAGCGCCAGCGTGAAGCCGCCGTCGAGGCGGCGGCGGATGCAGTAGAAATCGGTGCCGAGCGCACCGGAGGTGATTTCCGGCCCCGGCGTGGTCCGGCACGCGGTGGCGTTGACGAGGCCGATCGGCAGCTCGATGCCGTGGCGCCGGCAGAACAGCGACGACCACGCGCCGCCCGACAGCAGCACGGATTGGGTGCGAATGGTGCCCTTCTCGGTGACGACGGCGCTGACCCGCCCGCCTTGGGTCTCGAGCCCGCGCGCGGCGCAGCCCTGGTGAATGGTGACGCCGTGCTTGCGCGCCGCGCTGGCGAGCGCCGGCACCGCCATCGACGGCTCGGCGCGCCCGTCACTCGGCGTGTGCAAACCGCCGACCCATTTGTCGGCGCTGCCGGGCAGGCGCTCGGCGACCTCGGCCGGCGTCAGGACCGTGGAGTGAACCTGCTGCTCGCGCGCCATCGCCGCCCAGCGCTCCCAACTCGCGAGCTCGTCCTTGCTCTTGGTCAGGAACAGCACGCCGGTGCGGCGGAAGCCGGCATCGACACCGGCGTCGTTCTGCATGTCCTCCCACAGCCGCAGCGCCTCTCGCGCAAGCGGGATCTCCTCGCGGGCGCGGCCCTGCTGGCGGCACCAGCCCCAATTGCGGCTCGACTGCTCGCCGCCGACATGTCCCTTTTCGACCAGCGCGACGGAAAGACCCTTCTTCGCCAGATGATAGGCCGCGGAGACGCCGATGACGCCGCCGCCGATGACGACGGCGTCCACCTGCGCCGGCAGGCGATCGTCGCTATTTATACGGTTGAGCGGCGGGGACATGGGACACTCCGGATATTCAGTTCGGTCGAAGCAGGTTTGCGCGTCATGGGATGTTCATCCGCGGATCGAGCGCATCGCGCAGGCCGTCGCCGAGGAAGTTGAAGCTCGTCACCGCGAGGGTGATGGCGAGGCCCGGCGCGATCGCGAGCCACGGCGCGCTGGTCAGATAGATCTGGGCGTTGTTGAGCATGTTGCCCCAGCTCGCCGCCGGCGGCTGGATGCCGTAGCCGAGATAGCTGAGATAGGATTCGAGCAGGATCGCCTTGGCAACGTTCAGTGTCGCCGCCACCACGATCGGCGCGATCGCATTGGGCACGAGCTCGCGGAACATGATCCGCAGGTTCGACGAACCGAAGGCGAGCGCGGCAACGGCGAATTCGCGTTCTCTGAGCGATCGCACCTGGGCTTCGACGACGCGGGCCACCCACATCCAGGCAGTGGCCGCGATCAGCAAGGTGGTGGTGACGAAGCCGGGCTCGATAAGCGCTGCGAGCACAAGCAGCAGGAAGATGGTCGGAAAGCACAGCACGGCATCGACGAGCCGCATCAACACGGCGCCGACCACGCCGCCATAAAACCCGGCAAAGGCGCCGACCACGACACCGACCACCATCGCGATCACCATCGCGACGATGCCGATCGACAACGACACCCGCCCGCCCATCATCAGCCGCGCCAGCACGTCGCGGCCGAGCTCGTCGGTGCCGAGAATGTGCGCGCCCGAGAGCGGCGGCGCGAACCGCTTCATGATGTCGATATAGGTGTCGTCGAACGGAAGGAGATAAGGACCGAGTGCCGAACCCAGGACAAGGACGAGAATGATCAACGCGCCGGCGAGTGCCAGCCGGTGGCGGCGGAATCGCAGCCAGGCAGCCTGGCCGGGCGCGAGCTGGTCTGTGGAGAGAACCGCCGTCGTCATCGCCTAGCCCACCCGGATGCGCGGATCGACGACGGCATAAAGGATGTCGGCCAGCAGCGAGCCGATCAGCACCATCGTCGCCGAGAACATCAGGATGCCCATCACCACGGGATAGTCGCGATAGCCGATGGAATCGAGGAACAGCCGGCCCATGCCGGGCCAGGTGAACACGGTCTCGGCCACCAGCGCGCCGCCGAGCAGCGTGGGAAGCTGGAGGCCGGCCACCGTGATCATCGGCAGCAGTGCGTTGCGCAGGGCGTGCACCGTGAGGATGCGCCATTCCGGCATGCCCTTGGCGCGCGCGGTGCGGATGTAATCCTGGTTGATGACCTCCAACATGGACGAGCGCATGAAGCGGCCCCACATCGCGGTCTCGACCAGCGCCAGCACGATCGCCGGCGCGATCAGATGATGCAACAGGTCGAGGAAGGAGCCGTCGCCGACGGTCTCGCGGTTGCCGGCCGGCAACCAGCCGAGCGTCACCGAGAACACGTAGATGATGACGAGGCCGAACCAGAATGTCGGGATCGACAAAGCGATCATGGCGCCGACGGTTGCGAGCATGTCGAACAGCGAATAGCGCCGCAGCGCGCCAAGGATGCCGATCCAGCAGCCGAGCAGCACCGCGATGATGGTCGCCGTCGCCATCAGCTCCAGGGTGGCGCCGAGATGCGACGAGATCACGGACAGCACCGCCTCGCTGTCGCGATAGGAGCGACCCCAATCGCCCTTGAGCATGCGGCCGAACCAGTCGAGATACTGGATCGGCAACGGCCGATCGAGGCCGAGCTGCTTGGTTACGCGGTCGAGATCCTCCTGCGTCATCTGCGCGGAGGCGGCGAACTGCGAGAGCGGACCGCCCGGCGCCAGATGCAGGATGGCGAAGCCGATCGCCGAGACGATCACAAGCAGCATGATCGCCTGCGCCAGGCGATTGGCGACGTAACGGGCCATCTCAGGCGATCCAGCGAGCCGGAGACATCAGGCCCAATACCATTCGCGCATGTTCCAGCTGTTGATCGACATGTTGATGTTGGGACGGAAGCCTTGCAGCCCCTCCTTCACGCCCTCGGCGATGAAGCTCTGGAACAGCGGCAGGATAGCGAGGTCGTTGCGGATGAGCTTTTGCAGCTCGCCATAGGTCGCCTTGCGCTGCGCCAGGTCGAATTGCTTGGCGCCTTGGGAAAGCAGCCGGTCGGCCTCCGCGTTCTGGTATTGATAAGTGTTGTAGCCGCGGCCGCCCTTGGCGGGAATGGCACCGGAGCCGAAGCGCGGCGTCACGTCGGGGTCGCTGCCCAGCATGAAGTTCACGCCGACGATCACCGAATTGAACTTCGATTGCTGCCAGAAGTCGCCCCAGATCACGGCCGCCGGCATGTTGTTGACGCGCATCGTCGCGCCAATGGCCCGCCAGTCCTGGATCAGGAGCTGCTGGCACTGCTCGCGCACGGCACTGCCCGCTGTCGTCGAGTTGGTGAATTCGAGCTTGACGCCGCCCTTCTCGCGAATGCCGCTGGAGCCGCGGACCCAGCCCGCAGCATCGAGCAGCGCATTGGCCTTGGCAGGATCGTATTTGTGCTGCGGCAGCCCTTGCTGAAACGACCAGGCCTGATTCGGCACGAAGCTCTCGGTCTGCGTCGGCAGGCCGTAATAGAGCGCGTCGATGATCGCCTGCTTGTTGATGCCGAGATAGAGCGCCTCGCGCACGGCGCGGTCGGCAAAGGGACCGAATTCCAGGTTGGGCGCGATATGCTCCACCGAGGAGGTCGAGGAGACGAAGATCTTGCGGCCCTTCAGCGTCTTCGCCTCCTGCACGAAGTTCGGCAGGATGCCCGCGAGGCCCGTATAGTCGACCTGGCCGGTGCGGAACTGCGTGTAGAGCACGGTGAGGTCGGGAATGTATTTGAACACCACGCGTTCGACGTACGGCCCCTTGCCGTGGTAGCCGGTGTTGGCGTTCAGCAGGATGTGGTCGCCGGGCACGCGCTCGCCCCAGCGGAACGGGCCGGTGCCGACCGGCGCATTGTGGAATGGCGAAGCGTTCGGATCGGACACCTTCTCCAGGATGTGCTTGGGCACGATGAAGGTGAACGACCCCAGGATCGACATATAGGGCGAGTAGGCCGCTTCCATCCGCCAATGGATCTCGTCGGGCGCCACGACCGTGATGTCCTTGACGAGGCTATGGCCGACCCGGCTGCGCGCGCGGAAACCGGGATTGTTGATCAGCTCGATGGAGAATTTGACGTCCTCCGCCGTGAACGGCGTGCCGTCGTGCCACTTCACGTCGCTGCGCAGCTTGATCTTCCAGGTCAACCCGTCGGCCGACAGGCCGCCATTCTCGAGGGTCGGCACTTCGCGGGCGAGGTCGGGAACGAAATTCCCGTCGGGATCGATGTACCAGAGCGGCGAAAACACCTGCCAGCAGATGCCCTGATCGACCTCGATGTTTGGCATCAGCGGATGGAAGACGGTCGGCTCCTGCGACAGCGCCGCGATCACCTGCCCGCGCGGCTTGTCCGGCGGATTGGTCGGGCGCTCGGTCTGCGCGAAGGCGCTGCCTGCAAGGCTCCATCCCGCGGCGGCGCCGGCCCCGAGCTGGAAGAACTGACGGCGATTCGGAATGCCGAGTTGCAGTGCCCCAACGCCGAACTTGCCGGTGTCGTCTGCCATGACCACTCTCCGTTGTCGCACGCGGCACCGTCTCCCGCGCCCCCAGACCCCGGCAAGGGACAGGAGTGGGCTTTAGTGCTTCTAAATTTTTCTATCAAAAGTTCATCATGACTAAATACAGCTGTCAATCACATTGCTAGTATGCGCGACCTTTTCACTCTGACTAATCCCTCGGACCGATGTGGTCCGGCGGCGCGATGATGCATGGGAGAGCGACATGGATGGTCGCGGCGACACCAACGGTCCGAAGGACACCCCGACGATCGACAACGACGACGCCGTCGATCAGCGCCTCGGCGAGACCGTCCGGCTGCTGCGTCAGCGCGCCGGCCTCTCGATCCAGGACGTCGCCAACCGTACCGGGCTCTCCAACGGCATGATCAGCCAGCTCGAACGCGCGCGCGCCATGCCGTCGATACGCACGCTGCGCCTGCTCAGCATCGCCCTCGACGTTCCCATTTCCTATTTCTTCGAGACCAGCGATCCCAGCGACGTTCAGCACTACATCGTACGCAAGAACAACCGGCGGCTGCTGCGGCTCACCGCCAGCGGCGTCGTCAAGGAAGCCCTGACGCCGGAAGGCAAGGGCCAGCTCGAACTCTACGAGCTCACGCTCAATCCCGGCGCCTCGTCCGGCACCGACTTCCTGCAGCACACCGGCGAGAAGGCCGGCTATATCCTGTCCGGCAGCCTGCGGCTGTGGCTCGACAACCAGGCCCATCTGCTCGAGGCCGGCGACAGTTTCCGTTTCCCGAGCATCGTGCCCCACATGTTCGACAATCCCACCCAGCAGGTGGCCCGCGTGATCTGGGTGACGACGCTGCAGCAGACCGATTCGCCCGCAGGTTGAGCCCGCCGGGCCCTGTTCGCCGGCCCGCCGCGCCGCAAAATTGACCCTCGACCGAGACACGGGCAGTCTATAGCCCAAATGAAGCGCCCCCTCGACAGGGCGGGCCCGCGGCTGGCGTCTTGGGTGCAAGACCATGAAACTCAGGGGGATCGTGACATTTGCGATGGCCACGCAGGTCATCGTGACCGCCGCGATCCTTCTCGCCTCCTATGCCGGGGCCGGCACCGGCCCGCACGGTTTCGGCACGGCCCAGATCCTCGCCCTGCTGGCGAGCGGTGTCGTTGCGGTGCTGCTCGCGCATCTGTGCACGCGCGCGATCGAGGCGTCGCCGGCGAAGCGGGCCGCGCAATCGGCCGATCCGGCGCAGGCCGGCGCGGATGGCGCACGGATGGYGCAGGCCATCATCAAGGCCGCGCTCGATGCCTTCCTCCAGACTGACGAAACCGGGCTCGTCGTGGAATGGAGCGCCCAGGCCGAGGCTCTGACCGGATGGACGCGACGCGAGGCTGTTGGCGCCGACGTCGTCGACCTCGTCGTCGCCGAGCCCCTGCGCGACGGTTTCAGGCGACGCATGACGCGGCTGGTGCCGGAATTATCGGTCGCGCCGACCGGCATGCGCTTCGAAGTGACGTTGATCCACAGGAACGGCGATCGGATCCTGACCGAAGCTTCCAGCACCGCGCTGCGGCTGGGAGAGCGTTACGTCGTCAGTACCTTCGTGAGAGACATCACCCAGAAGCGCGCCGCCGAGGAGCAGCTGATCCAGGCCCAGAAGATGGAAGCGGTCGGCCAGCTCACCGGCGGCATCGCGCACGAGTTCAACAACATGCTCACGGTGATCACGGGGACGATCGAGATCCTCGCCGACGCCGTGAAGGACAATCCGCCGCTTGCGACCATCACCAAGCTGATCAGCGAGGCGGCCGACCGCGGCGCCGCGCTGACCTCGAGCCTGCTCTCCTTCGCGCGCAAGCAGGCGCTGAAGCCGGCCGAGATCGACGTCAACGAGCTGCTCGAAGAAATCGCAAAGCTGCTGCTCGCGACCTTCGACAAGAAGATCGAGATCGTGACGAAGCTCGATGGCAACATCTGGCTCGCCCTCGTCGACCGCGGACAATTGAGCTCGGCGCTGCTCAATCTCGCGATCAATGCGCGCGACGCGATGCCCGAGGGCGGCAAGCTCACGCTGACGACGCGCAATGCCGTGTTCGGCGTCCGCGAAGCCGTGGCGGTCGGCGTCGGCTATGCCGGCGACTACGTCGAGATCGAGATCGCCGATACCGGCACGGGCATTCCACAGGCCATTCTCGAGCGGATCTTCGATCCCTTCTTCTCGACCAAGGAGGTCGGCAAGGGAACGGGGCTCGGACTCAGCATGGTGTTCGGCTTCGCCAAGCAGTCCGGCGGCGGCATCAAGGTCTCCTCCGCGGAAGGCCGCGGCACGACATTCGCGATCTATTTGCCGAAGGCAAATGCCAGCGCGCTTCGCCCCGCGGGCTATGACAATCGCAAGGTCGTGGGCGGGAGCGAAACCATCCTCTGCGTCGAGGACGACCGCGACGTCCGCCAATACGTCACCGTCCAGCTCGAGAGCCTCGGCTACAAGGTCGTCGCCGCCGGCAACGCGACCGAAGCCCTCGCCATCGCCGCCGAAGGCACGCCGTTCGATCTGCTGTTCACCGACATCGTGATGGCCGGCGGCATCAACGGCCGGGAGCTTGCCGGGCAATTGGTCGCGGTGCGGCCGTCATTGCGTGTCCTGTTCACGTCCGGATACGCCTACGACTCGCTCCATGCGCAGGGACGCGCCGGGCATGGCGCGCCGCTGCTGACAAAACCCTACCGGAAGGCCGAGCTGGCGCGCATGCTGCGCCGATGTCTGGACACCGCGGTCGATTCCGTCGGCGATCCGATTCCGACGCCCTATTCGGTGCAGGCCGATGTCGAGCGCTTCTTGCGCAAGCAGGCGACTGAAGACGACGGCGCGACGCGATCGCGCAAGTAGGTTTTCCCTGCGCCACTAGCTCATCCGCCGCCGCAGCGTCGCTGACGGAGTCTCGCCGAACTTTTCGCGATAGGCGCCGGCCATGCGGCCGAGATGGGTGAAGCCGAGATCGAAGGCGATCTCGGTGATCGAAATGTCCAGCTCGGCTTGCGCGAGCCGGGTATGGAGACTGGCGAGGCGCATGTCGAGCAGCATCTGCGAGATCGACACGCCGAAATGGCGGCGGAAACCGAGCTGTAGCGCGCGGATGCCGATCCCGGACACACAGGCGAGGTGCGCAAGGTCGAGCGGCTCGCAGGCATTCGCCGCGAGGCAGTCCCGCGCGGTGTGCAGCGCGCGCGGCAGACGCTCGCCCTGGCCCGAGAACGTTCTGATCGCGTCGGACAGGCCATGGCGCTGGCCGCCGAGGAGGTGATGGAGCAGCGCCTCGCGCCAGCCCGCGGTCGCAGCCGGTGAAAGCCGGCCGGACGGTCCGAGACCTTCGGCGAGCATCATCAGCTCGACGATCTTCGCCGCGAGGCCGCGCGCGGCCGGCGCGTTCAGGTCGAGCGCCGGGTCGAACTCGACCGCGCCGGTCGCCCTGCCCGACAACGCGGCTGCGCGCTGCTCGACCATGCGGCGGTCGAGCAGCAGGATCGCTTGCGCAGAGTCGGTCCAGACCATCCGGGTCGGGATCGTCGGCGACAACAGCGACGCCGTCCGTGCCGGCGCGGTCTCGAGCGCGCAGGCGCCGGCACGAATGTGGGCCGTGCCCCTCAGCGGGATCTGCACCAGGAAGAAGCGCTCGAGGCAGCCGGGATCGATGGTGACGGATCCGCCATAGGCGACATAGTTGATGGAAAAGCCGTCGAAGTCGGCACAATTGTGCCTGGCCGAGAAACCCGACGTCCGCATCGGCGTCAGATCATGCGGGCAGAAGATGCGCCCGACCTGCTCGGCCGCCTCGTCGGCGTCGTCGGTGGTGACGCGGGCGAAAGCCGCGAGCCTTTCGGCCGCGGAGCGAGGCGCGCTCATTTCCAGCTCGGCTGCGGGCATCGTCGACCACGCTTCGCATCACGGAATATTTTAAACCTATAATAATTCCCCGTCCCCGGAAAGAGCCCTGTCGCAAAAACGTCGCGCCGCACGGCAGCGGACGTGTTCGGATTCGTTTAGCGGATAGACAGCCGCCCGCGCCTGACCGAAGCTCCCCCCTCGTCGGGATCCACGATGGAGGCGAGCCATGACTGCACTCGAGAAGGGCATTACCGCGAACGGCACCGGCTATGGCGGCAAGACCTGGAACATTCTGGGCCAGGTCTATTTTCCCAAGGCCGTCACCGATTCCACCTTCGCATTCGAGACCAACAGCGAGCCGGGCCAGTTCGTGCCGGTGCACATCCACCCGACCCAGGACGAGTTCATCCTGGTGCAGGAGGGTGTCCTCGATCTCAAGCTCGACGGCCAGTGGGTCAAGGCCAAGGCCGGCGACCTCGTGCGCATGCCGCGCGGCATTCCGCACGGCTATTTCAACAAGTCCGACAAGCCGTGCCGCGCGCTGTTCTGGGTCTCGCCGATGCAGAAGCTGGAGGCGCTGTTCAACCAGCTGCACGATCTGACGGACCCGGCCGAGGTGGTGCGCATCTCGGCCCTGCACGAGGTCGACTTCCTGCCGCCTGAAGCCAACGACTAGGCGGCCGGCCTCCCCCCATGTCCGTCTCGTCGCAGGTCCAGCGGCCGCGCAGCGCGGCTGAACGCGGCCTGCTGCACCCAGAACATTCGAGCTCGCGAGCAATCCCATGGTCAGTCCAAAGCATGTCTGCGTGATCGGCGCCGGCGTCTCCGGCCTTGCCGCCGCAAAGGCGTTCTCGACCCGCGGTCACCGGGTCACCATCATCGAACGCAGCGCCGATCTCGGCGGCGTCTGGGAGCCGGCGCGCTCCTATCCGGAGGTGCAGACCCAGAGCCCGAAGGAGCTCTACCGCTACACCGACCGCGCCATGCCCGAAGCCTATCCGGAATGGCCGACCGGACCGCAGGTCCACGCTTACCTCACCGACTACGCGCGAAGTCATGGCCTCGACCGCATGCTGCGTTTCAACACCAGCGTGTCGGACATGGCGCGGCGCGCCGACGGCAGACCGGGCTGGACGCTCGCGCTCTCGGACAAGGACGGCGCGTCCTCGAGCGAAGATTTCGACTTCGTCGCGGTCTGCACCGGACAGTTCAACGAGCCGCGGGAGCTGCGCTGCCCCGGCGAAGACGGCTTTGTCGCGCAGGGCGGGCAGATCCTGCATTCATCGAAATACAACGATCCTCACCTGGCGAAAGGACGGCGCGTCGTCGTGCTCGGCGGATCGAAATCGGCCACCGACATCGCGGTGAACGCGGTGAAGGCGGGCGCACGCGAGGTGACGATCGTGATGCGCGAGCCGGTCTGGCGCATTCCTTACTTCATCGGCGGTCTCGTCAACTTCAAGCGCATCCTCTACATCCGCGCGCAGGAGGAGATGTTTCCGGGATGGGGCATCAGCGCGATGGCACGGCTTGCGCATCGCATTGCCGCGCCCTTGGTGTGGGCGAATTGGCGCGGGCTGGAGAGCCTGTTGAAGGCACAGCTCAAGCTGAAGCAATGCAACATGGTGCCGAAAGAGCGGATCGAGGATGGCGTCAACTGCTCGGTGCCGATCGCAACGCCCGGCTTCCATCCGATGGTGGCCGACGGCCGCATCAAGGCCGTGTTCGGCAGCTTCGACCATTACGACGGCGACACCATCGTGATGAGCGGCGGCGAGCGGGTGGCGGCCGATGTCGCGGTGCTCGCGATCGGCTACAAGCTCGGCGTGCCGTTCCTGCCCGACGCGTACCAGGCCAAGCTGGTCGATGCGGACGGGCAGTACCGGCTCTATCGCCTGATCGCCAATCCCGACCTGCCGGAGCTCGGCTTCGTCGGCTTCAACTCTTCGTTCTGCACCGTGCTCTGCGCCGACCTCGCCGCCAACTGGCTGGTCCGTTACGCCGACGGACAGCTCGCACGCCAGCCGAGCGCGCAACAGATGCGCGACAACATCGAGATGATGCTGCACTTCAAGCGGGTCGAACGGCCGGCCGCCGGCGTCTATGGCGGCCTCTGCGTCGCGCCCTATCACTACCGTCATTTCGACGAGCTGATGGCCGACATCGGCGCCAGGGAGCAGAAGCGCGGCGGGCTCGCGGGCCGCTTCCTGCCGCCGGATGCAGATGCCTATGCGCGGTTTCTCGCCTCCGCGCCGGATTACCAGGCGGCGTGAGGCGGCGAATTCGGGCCGCGTGGGAATTTGCCGCTCGCCAGCCCTCGCCTCCGATGCTTACGATCCCCCTGGCCATCGAATCGACAGGCCCAGGGAACCGGCCATGAGAGCACGATATCACGCCGCCGCAATCATAGCGGCGCTTGGGCTGATCCTCGCATCGCCCGCCGTGAGCCAACCGGGCCCGCTCACGACGAAGCAATCCGATGCGGTTGCCGCCTATGATCGCGCGCTCGGCGATTTCAAAGCCATCCTTGCCGAGCGGCGCGGCCAGATCGAGGCGAAGCAGCCGCTGCCGAACCTGCCGGGACAGGCCATCTATCTTGCCCGCGTCGCGGTGATCAGTGCTTACAAGGATCTCACGGACGTCATGCCGTCGAGGATCGGCCGACCCAACAAGTTCGAGATCCCTCCAGCCTATTTCGATGCCGACATCGAACCTCTGATCGACGAATACGGAAAGCTGTTCGACCTCATGGAGGCGCCGCCCGCCGGCGCGCAAGCCTCGGCCACGCCGTTCAAGGACGTCGTCGATCTCGCCAGCGCGATCGCGCGGGTCAAGGGGCTTGCGCCGGTGCACGCCGAAGCGGCGGGGCGGATCAGCCTCGGGCTGTTCTTTGCGGAGACCAACGGCAAGCAGAATGTCCGCAACGGCCGCTCGAACACCTATATGGGCAGCTTGCAAACCGGCCCGTCCGAAGACCGGAACGGGCGCAGGAAATGGGAGGCCATCAAGGCAGAGATCGCGGCGGCCGATCCCGAACTGAACGCGCGCGACGACAAGGAAGAGGCGCGGGCCCGCGGCACCGATCACCGCTTCAATCACTGGACCAACGTGCGCGACGGCCTCATGAATGCGCATGCGGACGTCTTCCGCGAAATCCCAGCGATCGTGAAGACGCTGCCAGACCCGATCGACCAGATGAAGCTGTTCGAGCTGATCCAGATCATTCCCACGCCAACGCGGTCCGCACTCAAGTCAGGCGATCTGCTCGACTACAGGGTGTCCAGTCCCACGATCATGAAACATCTGCGCAACAACAGCATCTTCGCCTTCGGGCAGGCCGACCGGGCGCGAACCTCGGCGAGCTTCCGCGAGATTCTTGGCGCGATGTGGTTGTTCAACCGGAAGTTCGAGAAAGCGATGACGAAATACGCAGAGATCAAGCCGCGCTGAGGGGCGGTACGCAATGTTGGGTCATCAGTTCTCCAGCCTGTAGCCGTCCGTCAGCGTCTTCAGGAACGCGATGATGTCGGCTTCGTCCTGCTCCGTCATCGCCGGCTTGTCGCCGGGGTGCCGGTCGAAGGGCGGATCGGTGACGTCGACATTGGCGTGATATTTTTGCGGGAGGTCGTTGTACTTCTGAACCGCGCCGTCGGCCGCACGCGGAAACACCCTTTCCGGATTGGTGTCGCGGAAATTGTAGAAATCCAGCACCTCGTCGAGGGTCTTGAAGACGCCGTTGTGGAAGAACGCGCGGCGGATCGCCGTGTTGCGCAGCGTCGGCGTCAGGAACATGCCGCAATATTGCGTCTGGTCGGAAATGTCGGTGCGGTGCGGGCCGCAGACGCCGAGATCGAAGTAATTCGGGTCGCGATTGGCGGCGAGCGCGGCATTGCGCGGCGCGCCGAGCGCCTCGTACTGGTGGTCGGTGAACAGCGGCGGCAGGCCATCACGGGTCGGCGCCGAGGTATGGCAGCCGGCGCAATTGGCCTTGTCGGGATCGTTGAACAATTGCAGGCCGCGCAGCTCGCTTTCGCTCAGCCGCGCCTTGCCCTCGAGCCAGTAGTCATACTTGCTGGTGTAGGGATGGAAGCTCGGCTCCTCCACCTGATAACGCGCCACCGCAAACATCGCCTCGGCGATCAGGAGCCTCTGATTTTTGAGCACACCTGCGCCGAACAGCTCGACGAAACGCTGCACGTAAGGCGCGCGGCGCAGCTTGTCCGCGACGATCTCGGCGCTGCCGCCGTCCATCTCGTTGGGGTCGAGCAGCGGGAAGAGCGCCTGATCCTGAAGCGTGTCGGCGCGGCCGTCCCAGAACAGGCCGCCCTGCGGCACGATGTTCGCAGCCGACGCCGCGGTGCCGCCCGCGGTTTTCGTCGCGCGTGCGGCCTGCTGACCGAGCGCGGCCATCTGCGCGAGATCGATGACGTTGTCGTCGTCGCCCTTGTCGGGGCCGATGCTGAAATTCGGGTGGCGATCGAGATATGTCAGCGACGGCACCGCGCGTGCGCCTTGCCGCGACAAGCTCGCGCCACCGAGCATCACCGGCCCGTCATTGGGTGGACCGTAGGCATGATCCTGACTGTGGCAGGACGCGCATGACAGCGTGCCGGACGAAGACAGCGAGGCGTCGAGGAATATCTCCCTGCCGAGCTGCGCCATCGCGGACAGCGGAGCTGTGGGCGGACGCATGAGACGAACCGGATTGGGGTTCGCGCCGGCCGAATTCGCCTCCGCGAAGCCTTGCGTCTCGGCGGCAAAGACGGCGCCGGCCAGCGCGAGCAGGCCGACGCCGAGAAGCCACATGGTGCGGCTGTTCATAAGTTGTCCCGTTGGACTAGTGGTGGTGGTGCTCGTCCGGCGGGCTGACAATGACCGTGCCGGAGGTCGGATCGAGGAACAGAGCGTCCATCCGGAAGTCGTGGCGATGGTCCTGATCGAAGTCGAACAGGTCCATGATCGATCCGGCGGAGGCGTCGAACGAACCGCCGCCCAGACGCCGGCCGCGCAGCCAATTGTCCTCGATGAACCGCACCACGGAGGCCTGCGAGATATAGGTGTGGCTGACGAAATTCGACTTGGCGTAGGGCGAGACCACGATGAAGGGCACGCGCGTGCCGGGACCGCAGCGGCCGTTCACCGGCTGGCCGCCGAGGCCCTTCGGCGCTGGCTGTTTCTGCGGACCGAGGCCGCACAGGCCGGGGCCGTTGACCTGATCGGCGGTCGGATCATAGGAGGCGTTCTTCGGCGCAACGTACTGATGGTCGTACCAGCCGTCGGAGTCGTCATAGGTGATGATGACGGCGGTCTCGCGCCACTCCGGCTGCTTCTGGAGGAAGTTGATCAGTTCGACATTGCCGACCTGCTCGTCGAGCGGATCGGAGTTGCCGGCATGACCGTCCTGGAAGGCCGGCATCTTGATGTAGGAGACGGCCGGGAAATTGCCGGCCTTCACCGCCGCATAGAAGTCCTCGAGATCGTAGCCGTGGTTGGCCGGATCGAGGGTCTTGCCGTCCATCGCGTAGGTATGGCCGACCGCATGGACCGAGCTCGGCCGCGCATGGGTCGGGTTGGCGGTGGACTTGAAGTACTGGAAGAAGGCGTGGTGCGGGCTGTAATCGACGATGGTGCCGTTGACGTTGCTCGAGAAGGTGCTGCGCCCGCAACCGGTGGTGCCGTTGGCGTTCTTGAGCGTCAGGTCGAAGCCGCCCATGAAGCTGCCCCAGCTGATGTGCTCGTCGTTGAGGAGATCGCCGACGTTCTTGCCGGTCATCAACATGGTGCTCGTCGTGCTCGAGCATGAATCGTAGCCCGGGTCGGTGTCGCCGATCAGCGTCAGGCCGCCCTGGCCATCGGCGATCGACGCCGACGTGCCGACGATGTTCTGCACGCCGTTGGTCTGGCCCGAGACCACCTCGAGCATGCCGGGCGTCGACGGGCCGAACGTGTCGGTCCAGTGATTGTCGCTCATGGCGAAGTGCTGGGCGTAGTTCCAGAACGCGGTGACGGTGTTGCCGTCGAAATAGCCCATCACCTGGCCGTTGGTGCCGAACGCGCCGGCGCCGCCGGCGGTGCCGCGGCCGGTGAATTTCGGGAACAGGTCTTCCTTGCCGTTGTCCACGGCCTGCTGCTCGGGCGTGTAGGAGTGGTTCTGCGAGCGCGTGTTGGCCTGGGTGCGGTCGAGCCGGAACGGATCGGTCGCGCCGGTGCCGTTGGCCGGGCTGTTGTTCGGGTTATGGACCAGCAGATTCGCCGTGACGAGGTTGTTGACCTTCGGCGTGTGCGGCTTGGGCACGAAGGGGATCGAGCCCGACGGATTGGCCGCGTTCGGATAGGTCGCAAAGTAATGATCGAACGAGCGGTTTTCGTTGAAGATGATGACGAGATGCTTGATCGGCGTCTCGGTGTGGATGTCGTGCGGATGGCGATGATGATCGCGATCATGGTCATGATCTTGATCCTGCCCCCGACCGAAATCGTCTGCGAGGACCGGAATGCTGCACGCAAGTGCCGTCGCGGCCGCGAAAATCGCGGCCGTCGCAAGAAGTCTGGATTTCATCGTTTTTGCCCCGAAGGAATGACGCCGACCTTCGGGACCTTAGCGAACACGGGTGACAGAGCTGTGTCAGTTTGACGCAAGCGACAATTTGCGCAATTGCTCCGACAAGATTTTTCACAATCGCAAAGACGATCCGGACACCGCCGCGCCACCACGAGACCGCGGCGCAAGGTCCAGATTCGACAGCGTTATTCCGTCCGGATCGGCGTGTCCTTCAGGCCGTTGTTGTCATAGGCCTTGCGCAGCGTGCCATTCGTCACCGCCTCGTTCATGAACCTGGTTACGAAGGTCAGCGCCTGGCTGTGGCCGAGCGGCACGGCGACGGCAGTCACCGTCTTCTTGAACGTCTCGTCGAGGACGCGCGAGCCGGGAATCTTCTGCGCCATCTTGTTGAGCTGGTCGCGCGACAGCGCGAAGGCGTCGATCTCGCCGCTCTTCAGCAGGCTGAAGATCTCGTCATAAGTCTGATAGCCCGTGACCTTCGCATGCTTCAGATGCGCGATCGCACCGCGCATGGTGGTCGTCGCGTTGACGGCCGCGACCTTGATGCCGGGCTGGTCGAGCGTGCCGAAACTGGTGATGCTCGAGCCAGGCTTGACAATGTAGGTGGCGTCCGCGACCTCGTAGATCGGGCCGAACATCATTTTGGTCTCGCGCTCGGGATCCTTGGGCAGCCAGGTCACATCCCAGGTGCCTTTCGACGCCGCGTCGGTGATCTGTCCGGAATTCTGGTGCACGACATATTCGACGGGCACGCCGAGTTGCGCGGCCATCGCCTTGCCGAGATCGACCGGCACGCCGGCATAGCCCGCTTCCGTCTTGGTCGACCAGAACGCACCACCCGCGGGGCTGATCGCGATCGCGACGCGCAGTTTTCCGGTCGGCGCGATGTCCTCTTTCAGGCCATCAGCTAGCGCGGGCATGGCAACCACCGCTGCGAGAACGAGGCCGGCGAGAGCCGACCGGAGTGGCATTGGCATGTCATTTTCTCCTCGCGTTTCTTCTTATCTTGTCCGCTTATCTTGTCTGCTTCTTTTCCGTCCGCCTCACGCCCGTCGCGCGGCCTTCGACAATTCTGGTCGATCGTGCGCGCGATGAAAAGCCATTTGTCATGACAAACCTGTCAAAGGCCACGCTGCCGTTTGCAGTGCAAGGCCCGCGACTGCCATGGCTATGGTGTTCCACGCCCGGTCATTTGTTGCTAGCCTGCCGCACCGACAGACAGCAATCGGGGGCCATCGAATGACCTGCGCGAATTCCGCATCTCCCGCACAACGCAATGGAGAGTGGAGACGTATCGGGCGGGCGCTGGCCGCCGCGGCGACGCTGATCGCGCTCGCCGGCTGCGAGGACAAGAACAGTTTCGTGGCGCCGCCGCCGCCCAAGGTGGACGTCGCAGCGCCCGTGCAGCGCGCGGTGACCCGCTATGTCGAGGCCACCGGCACCACCGCGCCGATCAAGAGTGTCGATCTCGTGGCGCGCGTGCAGGGCTTTCTGCAATCGATCGACTACACGGACGGCACTTTCGTCAAGCAGGGCACCCAGCTGTTCACGATCGAGCCGGACACCTACAAGCTCAAGCTCGAGCAGGCGCAGGCGGCCGAGGTCGGCGCGCAGGCCACGCTCAAGCAGGCCGAAGCCGATTTCAAGCGACAGGTCGATCTCGTGCAGCGCCAGGCGGTTTCGCAGGCGACRCTGGACACCTCGACCTCGACCCGCGACAACGCCCAGGCCAGTCTCCAGCAGGCCCAGGTCAATACGAGGCTCGCCGAGGTCAATTACGGCTACACCAAGGTCAGCGCGCCGTTCGACGGCATCGTGAGCGCGCACCTGGTCTCGGTCGGCGAACTCGTCGGCGTCTCCTCCCCGACCCAGCTCGCAACCATCGTCGCGATGGATCCGATCTGGGTGAACTTCACGGTCAACGAGCAGGATGTGCTGCGCATCCGCGCCGAGGCGCAGCGGCGCGGACTGACGCCGGTCGATCTCAAGCAGTTTCCGATCCAGGTGGGCCTGCAGACCGAGACCGGCTATCCGCATGAAGGACACCTCGACTACGTCGCGCCGACCCTCAATACATCGACGGGCACGCTCGCGGTGCGCGGCGTCTTGCCCAACGACAAGCGGGCGCTGCTGCCCGGCTATTTCGTCCGCGTCMGGGTGCCCTTCGACCAGGACAAGAGCGCCCTCCTCGTTCCCGACACCGCGCTCGGCAGCGACCAGGGCGGCCGCTATCTCCTGGTGGTCAACAGCGACAACATTGTCGAGCAGCGCAAGGTGCAGATCGGTCCCCTGGACAACGGCCTGCGCGTGATCGAGAGCGGCCTGAAGCCGGACGACCGCGTCGTCATCGCAGGGCTGCTCCGGGTGATCCCTGGCCAGAAGATCGACCCGCAAGTCACGAAGATCGAGCAGCCGCAGGCGTCGGCCAAGTGATCTGCCAAGTGATCTGCCAAGTGAGGGGCCGCCGGCCATGATCTCAAAATTCTTCATCGAGCGCCCGGTCCTCTCGAACGTCATCGCGCTTCTGATGATCCTGATCGGCGGCGTGGCGCTGTTCAACCTCGCGATCGCGCAATATCCGGACGTGGTGCCGCCGACGGTGCAGGTGACGACGCGCTATCCCGGCGCCAGCGCCAAGACCGTGATCGACACGGTTGCCTTGCCGATAGAACAACAGGTCAACGGCGTCGAGGACATGCTCTACATGCAGTCCTACAGCGGCTCCGACGGCACCTATACGCTGACCGTGACCTTCAAGATCGGCACCGACCTCAACTTCGCGCAGGTGCTGGTGCAGAACCGCGTCTCCAGCGCGCTGTCGCAGCTGCCGACCTCCGTGCAGAACCAGGGCGTCACCGTGCAGAAGAGATCGACCTCGATCCTGCTGTTCGTGACGCTGACCTCGCCGGATTCCAGGTTCGACAGCCTCTACCTGAGCAACTACGCCACCATCAACATCCGCGACGAGCTCTCCCGCCTGCCCGGCGTCGGCAACGTCACGGTGTTCGGCGCCGGCCAGTATTCGATGCGGGTCTGGCTCGATCCCAACAAGCTGCAAGTCCGTGGCCTCGTGCCGCAGGACGTCATCAACGCAATCCAGCAGCAGAGCCAGCAGGTCTCGGCCGGCCAGGTCGGCGCGCCGCCGACGCCGCCGGGCCAGGCGTTCCAGTACACGCTCAACGTCAACGGAAGGCTCGACGACACCACCCAGTTCGAGAACATCATCGTCAAATCAGGCACCAGCGGCGACGTCACGCGCGTGCGCGACGTCGGCTGGGTCGAATTGGGCGCGCAGACCTACAGTCAGATCTTCTCGCTGAACAAGCAGCCCGCCACCGGCATCGGCGTGTTCCAGTCGCCCGGCGCCAATGCGCTCCAGGTCGAGCAGGCCGTCGAGAAGAAGATGGCGGAGCTCGCCAAGCGTTTCCCCGAAGGCATCAAATACGACACCCCGTTCGACACCACCAAGTTCGTGCAGGCCTCGGTGCACGAGGTCTACATGACGCTGATCGAGGCTGGCCTGCTGGTGCTGGTCGTGATCCTGGTGTTCCTGCAGGACTGGCGCGCCATGCTGGTGCCGGCGACCACGGTGCCGGTGACCATCATCGGCGCCTTCGCCGCAATGGCGGCGCTCGGCTTCACGATCAACATGTCGACGCTGTTCGCGATCGTGCTGGCGATCGGCATCGTGGTCGACGACGCCATCGTCGTGGTCGAAGGCGCCGCCCACAATATCGAGCAGGGCATGAACGGCCACGACGCCGCGATCAGGGCGATGGACCAGCTGTTCGCGCCGATCGTCGGCATCACCCTGGTACTGATCTCGGTGTTCCTGCCGGCATCGTTCCTCGCCGGCCTCACGGGCCGCATCTATTCGCAGTTCGCGCTGGTGATCGCGGCAACCGCGCTGCTCAGCGCCATCAACGCGGCGACGCTGAAGCCGACGCAATGCGCGCTCTGGCTGCGGCCGGCGGTGCCGCCGGAGCAGCGCAACTTCTTCTACCGGGGCTTCAACGCCGTCTACAACCGCGTCGAGCGCGGCTACATCCGGCTGATCGGATTCCTGGTCAGGCACGCCACGGCGTCGGTTGCGGTTGCACTGGTCCTGATCGGGATCGGCGGCTACGGCCTGTCGCGGGTGCCGACCGGCTTCCTGCCGATCGAGGACCAGGGCTATCTGATCGCCGCCGTGCAGCTGCCCGACGGCGCCTCGCTGGAACGGACCCAGAAGGTGCTCGACCGGGCCAGCGAGCTCATCAAAGAGACGCCGGGCGTCCAGCAGGTCATCACCATCGCCGGCATCTCCGCACTCGACAACAGCGCCAGCCTTGCCAATGCCGGCGTCGCCTACATCATCCTGAAGGACTGGGACGCGCGCAAGGGACCCGGCGAGGACCTGCGTTCGCTGGTGTACGGGCTGAACGACAAGCTCGCGGTCATCATGGAAGCGCGCACCCTGGTGCTGCCGCCGCCGCCGATCCAGGGCATCGGCAACGCGGCCGGCTTCTCGATGCAGGTCGAGCTGCGCGACGGCAACAGCGATTTCGCAAAGCTCCAGGCCATCACCGGCGCAATGGTCTCCAACGCCCAGAGCCAGAGCGCGCTGCAGCGCGTCCAATCCTCGTTCCGCTCGTCGGTGCCGCAATTCAATGTCGAGATCGACCGCATCAAGACCCAGACCCTGCACGTGACGACGGACCAGGTGTTCGCGGCGCTCTCGACCTATCTCGGCTCGTCCTATGTCAACCAGTTCAACAAGTTCGGCCGCGTGTTCCAGGTCTATACCCAGGCCGATCCGGCGTTCCGCGTCACCGAGCGCGACATCGCCAACATGCAGGTGCGCAACTCGAACGGCGACATGATCCCGACCGGCACCGTCGCCAAGATCACGCCGGTCACGGGCCCGTCGCTGATCAGCCTCTACAACCTCTATCCGTCCTCGACCATCATCGGCCTGCCGGCGCAGGGCTATTCCTCCGGCCAGTCGCTGCAACTGATGGAAGAGATCGCGGACAAGACGCTGCCGCCGGGCACCGGCTATGAATGGACCGCGATGTCCTATCAGGAGAAGGCGGTCAGTAACCAGATCTACTGGGTGTTCGGGCTCGCGATGCTGCTGGTCTATCTCGTGCTCGCCGGCCAGTACGAGAGCTGGTACGCGCCGATCTCGGTGATCCTCGCGGTGCCGTTGTCGCTGATCGGGCCGATGCTGATCCTCAACGCCTTGAAGATCGACAACAACCTCTATTGCCAGATCGGCCTGATCCTGCTGATCGCGCTGTCGGCCAAGAACGCGATCCTGATCGTCGAGGTCGGGCTCGAGCTGCATAACCGCGACGGCAGGCCCGTGCTGGAATCCGCGATCGAGGCGGCGCGCGCCCGCTTCCGCCCGATCCTGATGACCTCGTTCGCCTTCATCCTCGGCGTGGTCCCGCTGGTGATCGCGACCGGTGCCGGCGCCAGTGCCCGCAAATCGATCGGCATCACGGTGTTCTCGGGCATGCTGGCCTCGACCTGCCTCGCGGTGCTGTTCGTGCCGGCCTTCTTCGTGGTGGTGCAGCGGTTCGAGAATTGGCGGGCGTCGAAGAAGGCGCCGAAGGCGCAGCCGGTCGCGGAGGTGAAGTCCTAGCTGGACGGAAGCCCCCTCCGACAAAAAATGCGCAAACAACCCCATGCACAGTAGAGATGGGGTTGAAAAGACTTGAGAAATTTCGGCCTTGCCGAAATGACTTGCTCCGTCGGGCAAAACACCGGCATGATGGCATCATGGGTGGCGTGCATGGCGTATCGCGACGTCCGCCGTCTCCCCCGTCATTCCGAGCGTCTCTTCCCGTCATTCCGGGGCGCGCCGACAGGCGCGAGCTATGATGCGCAATTGCGCATCTGAGAATCCATCGAGCAACAGAGACCGCGGAGAAATGGATTCCGGGCTCGTCGCTACGCGACGCCCCGGAATGGCGGCAGGGTTGAATCCCCTCACACCGCCTGCGGCGTCCTGATCTCGCGCGGCAGGATGAGCGCGGCGGCGATCGCGAGCAGGCAGAGTGCGGCAAACGCGTGCAGCATGGTGACGAAGCCGCCCTGCTCGTAGAGCCAGGCGACCAGGCCGACGGAGGCGCCGGCCGCGGTGAAGCCGACGAAATAGCGCACCGCATAGGCACGCGAGCGCCACTCCTCGGTGGTGTATTTGCCAACCATGGCGTCGTTGACCGTGACCTGCCCGAACGCACCCATGACGATGCCGATCGAAACCAGAATCAGCGGCAGGTTGGACAGGCTCGCCGCCAGATACAAAAACGGCGCCAGCATGAAGGACAGCGGCAGCGCCACCGCCTTCAGCGAATAGCGGTCGAGCAGCCGGCCGATCGTGTACTGGGTCATCGCGCCGAACACGTAGACGCAGGCCGCGATGACGCCGAGCAGCGCCGGACTTTTCGTGAGGTCCGCGAGCCGCTCCGCGAACAGCTTTGGCAGCGCGACGGTCACCGCGTTGAAGGTCGTGGAGATCGCGATCACCACGATCAGCAGCGCCAGGATCACGCGCCACATGTCCTGCTTCGCCACCCGCGCCTGCGCCGCGGCCTGCTTCGAGCCCTTGCGGTCCTCATGCACGACCATCATCGCAAACGCGATGCCGATCAGGATCGTCACCACGCCGGGAACGATGAAGGCGAAGCGCCAGCCGAGATATTGCCCGATCACGCCGGTGACCAGTGCGGACGAGGCAACGCCGAGATTGCCCCAGACGCCGTTCAGCCCCATCTCGCGGCCGAGCTTGTCGGCATAGGACACGATCATGGCGGTCCCGACGGGGTGGTAGATCGAGGCGAAGATGCCGATCGCGAACAGCGCCGCGCCGAGCTGCGGCGGCGTCTGCACGAAGCCGACCGAGATCATGGCGGCGCCAATGCCGATGAAGAAGATCAGCATCATGTGGCGGCGGCTCCAGCGGTCGCCGAGCCAGCCGGTGAGCAGCGAACCCGCGCCGAAGGCGATGAAACCCGGCGTCGCATAAGGCAGCAGTTCCGAATAGGCCATGCCGAGCGCCGGCCCCATGATGATCACGGCGGCGGCGAAGATCAGCATCGCATAATGGTCGATGAAATGGCCTGCGTTGACGAAGCCGATCACCCGGCCGGGACTGTTCATTCCGAATCCTCTCCTGCTCCGAAATGAGTTATATGTCCTGGGCATGACGGGATGCTGCCAATGACTGTCGTCGAAACGCCAATCCTGCGGGAGGTCCGGAGCAACCATCGCTCGCCCGCGGGCGTGCACCTGGTCGCGCGCGACTACCCCAAGGGAATGCGGCTCGACCCGCACATGCACCGCGAGGCGCAGCTGGTCTATGCGGCCAAGGGCACGATGCAGGTGACGACGCCCAAGGGCCGCTGGCTGGTGCCGCCGGACCGCGCGGTCTGGGTGCCGGCCGGGCTCGAGCATGCCATCGATCTGCTGGCCGACATCGAGTTGCGCACGCTGTATTTCGACCTGCCGTGGCTGAAGCGCGAGCAGCGCCTCAAGAGCCTGACCAAGGAATTCGTGGTGCGGGTGTCGCCGCTGCTCAACCAGGCGATCCTCGCATTGTTCGACGCCCGCAACACTGAGGAACGCACCGAGCTGCTGGTGCGCCTGGTGATGCTGGAATTGCACCAGGCCGAGGATTCCGCGACCTTCGTGCCGCTGCCGCGCGAGCCGCGCTGCCGGCGCGCCGCCATGATCGTGCTCGACGATCCCACCGGCCTGCACGACATCGACACGCTGGCGCGCGAGGTCGCAACCTCCGCGCGCACGCTGTCGCGGCTGTTCTCGACGGAGACGCAACTGAGCTTCAAGAGCTGGTGCCAGCGCGCCCGCATCGCGGCCGCCATCGAAAGGCTGTCGACGGATGCCAATGTCTCGGTCAAGCAGCTCGCCGCCCAGCTCGGCTATGCCAGCGTTCCCGCCTTCTCGGCCGCGTTCCGCCAGGTCACGGGGCGGACACCGACGGAGTTTGCGGGGAAGGGGTAGCGGCCGCTCCGAACTCGCGGCGATTGCCGCGACACACGCGGTGTCATCGCCCGGCTTGACCGGGCGATCCAGTACTCCGAGACGGCGCGGCTAGAATCGAAAAGCCGCGGGGTACTGGATGCCCCGCCTTCGCGGGGCATGACAGTGGGGCATGACAGTCTCCGCGGGGCATGACAGCCTTCGTGGGATGCATGGCACAGCTAAAGATGCAGAATACGACTGCTTGATTGTGATCGGCTTCCGCCTAAATCCCGTGTAAGCTTCCGCAACGCACAAACCGGAATCGAAAAAAGCCCAGATGGCCAACGCCTTCTTCTCCGACCTGCTCGCCACGATTTCCGAGCGCGGCCGCACGCTGCTTCGTCGCGGCGATACCTCGGATACCAAACAGGACGCCGACGGGCTGATCGAGCTCTGCGGCGCGCTGCTCTCGGGCCGGGGGGAGGCCTCCGGCACCGCGATGGYGCGCGAGGTGCTCGATCTCTACCAGGAGCTGGATGCGACCGGACGCCGCGCCTTCTTCGAGGCACTGGTGCGCGACTTCGGGCCGGACCGGGAACGGCTGTCCAAGGCCATCGAGAAATGGCGCGCCAAGCCCAGCGACGAGGACGCGAGCTCGCTGCATTTCGCTTCCGAGCCGCGCCGGCAGGAGCTGATCCGCCGCCTCAACCGCGCGCCCGGCGGCACCGGCGATCTCGTCAACATGCGCGCCGATCTGCTCGGCATGATGAAGGGGCACACCGATTTCGCCGCGCTCGATCGCGACGTCTCACATCTTCTCTCGTCGTGGTTCAACAGGGGGTTTCTCGTGCTGCGCCGGATTGACTGGTCGACCCCGGCCAACATCCTCGAAAAGATCATTCGTTACGAAGCAGTCCACGAGATCAGCGACTGGGACGATCTGCGCCGCCGCATCGATCCGGTCGACCRCCGCTGCTACGCCTTCTTCCATCCGGCGATGGTGGACGAGCCGCTGATCTTCGTCGAGGTCGCGCTGACCGAGACCATCCCCGGCGCGATTCAACCCCTGCTCGCGGTCGACCGTCAGTCCGTCGCGATCGAGCGCGCCCGCACCGCCGTGTTCTACTCGATCTCCAATACCCAGCGCGGTCTCGGCGGCATCTCCTTCGGCAGCTTCCTGATCAAGCAGGTGGTCGAGGAGCTGCGCCGCGAAACGCCGAAGCTCGACACGTTCGTGACGCTGTCGCCGGTGCCCGGCTTCATGCAGTGGGTGAAGCAGGACAAGGACCTGCCGCTGTCGGACGAGGATCGCGAGCTGCTGAAGCGCCTCGACGAGCCGAAATGGTTCGAGGATGCGGACGCGACCGCGCAGTTGCGCAGCGTGATCGAACCGCTCGCCGCCCACTACTTCCTGAAAGCACGCACGCCAAAGGGCAAGCTGATCGATTCCGTCGCCCGTTTCCATCTCGGCAACGGCGCCCGTCTCGAGCGCATCAACTGGCTCGGCGACCTCTCGCCGAAGGGCCTGCGCGAATCGGCCGGCGTGATGGTCAACTACCTCTACCGCCTCGACGACATCGAGAAGAACCACGAGGCCTATGCCAATGACGGCGAAGTCGTCGCCTCGAGCGCGGTGAAGAAGCTGCTGAAGGGCGAAGGCCGGCGGCTGCTGGATATGCGGTTGTCGTGATCGCGAGAACGCTGCCTCCTCAACGTCGTTCCGGCGAAGGCCGGGACCCATAACCACAGGATTAGGTTTGGCGAAGATTCGGAGTTACCAGTTCGCCCCATAACTCCTCCCTGGGGTTATGGGTCCCGGCCTTCGCCGGGACGACAGCGGGGT
>NZ_JBFULT010000016.1:0-36095 GCF_054049755.1 Bradyrhizobium sp. P5_C11_2 | reverse complement strand
AGGAGACCATTCGCCGTGCTGAACGGAGTGATCGCGATCGTGATCGGCAGCGTGCTCGGCGGCTGCGTCCGCTATTTCGTCTCCGGCGCGATCGCGCGGCGGCTGGGCGAGACCTTTCCCTGGGGCACCATGACCATCAATGTCACCGGCGCCTTCCTGATCGGCATCTTTGGCGCGCTGGCGACCCATCCCGGCTCGGTCTTCGCCGCGCCCAACCCATGGCTGTTCGCGGTGACCGGCTTTCTCGGCTGCTACACCACGGTGTCCTCGTTCAGCCTGCAAACGCTGACCCTGGCGCGCAACGGCGAGCCGCTGTCCGCGCTCGGCAATGTCGCCTTCTCGGTCGGATTGTGCCTCCTCGCCGTCAGTTGCGGCTTCTTCCTCGCCGACAGTCTTGGAGGGTAGGCGATGGGGTCAGAGCCAATTGCGGTAGCGATCTGCTGTACACCTCGCCCCGCTTACGGGGAGAGGTCGGTCGCGAAGCGACCGGGTGAGGGGGAGTCTCCGCGAATCCAACTATCACCGCCCTCGCGGAGAGCCCCCCTCACCCCAACCCTCTCCCCGCAAGCGGGGAGAGGGAGAAGAAAGGGCGGCGCCAGATGAGCCTCCCCTCCTCCGCCGACCGCTGGCGCAGCGCGATGCTCTATGCCTGGGTTGCCGCCGGCAGCATCGTCGGCGGGCTGACGCGCTACCTGGTGGGGCTTGCGCTCGACACCGGTCCCGGATTTCCCGTCGCGACGCTGTTCATCAATGCCACGGGATCGCTGATCATCGGCTTCTACGCCACGCTGACCGGCCCCGACGGCCGCGTGCTGGCGCGGCCCGAGCACCGGCAATTCGTCATGACCGGATTCTGCGGCGGCTACACCACCTTCTCGGCCTTCAGCCTGGAAACCTTCCGCCTGCTCCATGGCGGCATGAAGTACACTGCGCTGGCCTATGTCGCGGCGTCCGTCGTCTGCTGGCTGGTGTCGGTGTGGCTCGGCCACATGATGGCAAGCCGCTACAACCGCTTGAAAAGGAGTTGATCATGCAAATTCCCAGTCAGGCTGTTTCGCTCCGGATCTTCATCGGCGAGAACGACCATTTCGACGGCAAGCCACTTTACGAGGCGATCGTGCTGAAGGCGCGCGAGCAGCACCTCGCCGGCGCCACGGTGCTGCGCGGCCCGATGGGCTTCGGCAAGTCGAGCCGGCTGCACACCTCGAAGATCCTGCGGCTGTCGGAAGACCTGCCGCTGCTGATCGAGATCGTCGACAGCGAGGACGACGTCAACGCATTCCTGCCCATCCTGGATGGCATGATGTCGAGCGGGCTGATCACCTTGGAGAAGGTGCAGGTCCTGCAMTATGGTGAGAAGGCCGCGGGCTGACGCCGCGGCTGGAACCGAGAGACGCCCGCCGTTTCAGGAGGCGGAATGAACGACACCGTTGCCAAGCCGAAAACCAGGACGAAGACCAAGGTCGAGCGGCCGAAGCTGCACAAGGTCATCCTGATCAACGACGACTACACCCCGCGTGAATTCGTCACCATGATCCTCAAGGCGGAATTCCGCATGACCGAGGATCAGGCCTACAAGGTCATGATCACCGCGCACAAGCTGGGGGCCTGCGTGGTCGCTGTGTTCACCAAGGACGTCGCCGAAACCAAGGCCACCCGCGCCACCGACGCCGGCCGCGCCAAGGGCTATCCGCTGCTGTTCACGACCGAGCCGGAGGAATAGGCCATCCGCGCCTTCCGACTTTGCATTCCCGCCGGAGATCGCCGACAATGCCGAAAAACCGGCGCAGGCCGGACAATAAGCAAGGCGGGGAACGACGGAAGTGGGCATTTCAATAAGAAGCTTCGTGACAAGAGGCCGACTTGTCCTGACGCTGGCGGCGGTGGCCTTCTTCGCCACCGGCACGGCGCAAGCGGCCGAACGGGTCCGCATCGGGCTGTTGAAGCTCTCCTCGGCAGCCCCGTTGTTCCTCGCCAAGGAGCGCGGCTATTTCGAGCAGGAAGGGATCGAGGCTGATCTGAAATTCTTCGATGCCGCCGTACCGATCGCGGTAGCCAGCGTCTCCGGCGATCTCGACATCGGTTTCACCGGCTTCACGGCCGCTTTCTACAACCTCGCGGGCAAGGGTGGACTGAAGGTGGTTGCCGGCACGGCGCGCGAGGCACCCGGCTTCCAGAACACAGCCTACGTCGCCTCCAAGCGCGCATATGATTCGGGCCTGAAGACGATGAAGGACTTGCCCGGCCATTCCGTCGGCATCACGCAAGTCGGCTCGACTTTCCATTATTCGCTCGGCCTGATCGCCGACAAGCTGAAATTCGACGTGACCTCCGTCCGGGTCGTTCCGCTGCAATCGCTGCCGAATGTCGCCGCGGCCATCAAGGGCGGCCAGCTCGACGCGGCGCTCACCGCCACGACCACGATCAGCCCGGTGGTCGCCTCCGGCGACGCGATCGTGCTCGGCTTCGTCGGCGACGAGACGCCCTGGATGCTCGGCTGCGTCGTGGCGTCGACCGCGACGATCGAGAAGAACCGCAAGCTGGTCGAGAAGGTGCTGATCGCCTATCGCCGCGGCGCCGACGACTATGCGCGCGTGCTGTTGAAACGCGATGCGGACGGCAAATTCGCCCGCAGCGAGGAAGGTGACGCGATGCTTGCGATCATCTCCAAATACACCGAGCAGAAGGTCGAGCAGCTCCGCATCGGGCTGTCGGTCGTCGATCCCGCGCTCGACAGCGCCGACATCGCCCGCCAGATCGCCTGGTTCAAGCGCCAGAAGATGGTCGAACCCGATATCGATGCCGAGAAGATCATCGACAAATCCTTCGTCCCGGACCGGCCGACGGCGCCGAAATGACTGACGACAACGACAACAAGAACACGGAGCTACCCATGAGCGCGAGCGAAGTCACCGCGGGCACCAAAATCGTCCGGCGTGCCGCGAACCAAAAACCGTCGCGCGTCGTCGCCGACATCTGCGTGGTCGGCTCGGGTGCGGCCGGCATGTCGGCGGCGATCGAGGGCGCGCGTGCCGGACGCAAGGTGGTGCTGGTCGACAGCCTGCCCGCGCTCGGCGGCCAGGCGGTCAACTCCATCATCGGTAYCTTCTGCGGCCTGTTCTCGAACGGCAGCGACGGCTACCAGTTCACCCACGGTATCGCCGACGATCTCCTGGGCGACCTCGGTGCGCAGGAGAACGCGCTGTTCTACCGCCGCGGGCCGCACACCACCGTCGTCTATTACGACGAGGTCGCGCTCGGCCGCTGGGTCGAGAAGGCGATGCTTGCGGCCGGCGTCACCGTGATCGTCGGCGCCGTCATGCGCAATGTCCGTGTCGCCGGCCGGCGCGTGACCGGGATCGATCTCTCCACCCGCTACGGTGACGTCGAGGTCGAGGCGAACGGCTTCGTCGACGCCTCCGGCGACGCCGCGCTGGTGTGGCAGGCGGGCTTTGCCTGCCGCGAGCCGGACGACGGCCCGATCTACGGCACGCAAATGCTGATCGTGGAGAATATCGACGAGAGCAAGGTGCCGAGCCGCGAGGAATTGCCGGCGCGCATGCGGGAGAAGGCCGGCGACTACGGCCTGTTGCGGCGCGAGGGCCTGTCCTTCGTCATTCCCGGGCGCGGCGTTGCCGCCATGAACATGACCCATGTCGAGACGCCCCTGGAGCCGCTGGAGGCGAGCCGCAAGGGCATCGAGGGCAAGGACCAGGCCGACCGCGCCTTCGCCTTCCTCAGGAACGAATTCCCCGCCTGCTTCGGCAAGGCGCGCATCCGCGCCTATGGCTTTCCCGGAATCCGCCAGACGCGCTGGATCGTCGGCCGCGAGCAATTGTCGGTCGACGACGTCCGCGCCGGCACCAAATTCGAAGACGCGATCGGCCGCACGGCGTGGCCGATCGAATTGCACGACCACGGCTCCGGCCATCACTGGCACGTCTTCGACAAGGACCACGTCCACTATGTGCCGTTCGGCAGCCTGACGCCGCAGGAAGCCGACAACATCGTCGCCGCCGGCCGCTGCATCGATGCCGACAAGGCCGCGCTCTCCAGCGTTCGGGTGATGGGCCCCTGCATGGCGATGGGCGCCGCCGCTGCGCATGCGCTCGACCTCGCCGGCAGCGGCAGCGTCCATCAGATCGACATCGATGCGCTGAAGTGGCGCGTGCGCGACAATCTGGAGCGGACGGACTGAGGTGCGCAGCAGCCAAGAGCGGCGGCCGCAGCTCCCTGCTCAGCCGACCAGCGCGATCGTCGGCCAATGAACGCGCAGAACGGTCTTTCCGCCTGCGGCCGGAATGCCGGAGCTCCCCTTCTCGACGACGCGGCCTCCAAGCCGCTCGTAGAAGCGAAGGGCGGCCACGTTCGCCTCGAAGACCCACAAATGCAGCCCCGAGCCGGAAGCCATTGCCAGAAGCCGAGTGGCGGCATCGCGAAAGAGCCGCTCACCAATTCGCTGACCCCGCGCCTGCGGACGAACGTGAAGATTGTCCACAAGACTTCCCCAGACGGGATCGAAATCGCAATAGCTGCAGATGAACGCCTGCGCGAGCCCAGCCGAGTCGCAGGCCACGTTGATCAATTGCGCAGTGGAACGATCGCGGAGCCGTTGCGACCAGACCGCGAGCCTGTCGGCTTCGATGTCGCCATTCAGGAATTCCGGCGCAAGAATGTGGGCATAGGCGTCACGCCAGCTTGACGTATGGATCGCGGCGATGAGAGCGGCGTCCTTTTCGGTAGCAGGTCGAATGACGATCTCACCCAAGGGACGCTCTTCGTTCGCATCCACGCCTACACGCTTCAAGCCATCACCACCGGCGCTTCCTCCGCCAGCCCGTAGACGCGCTGCGCCTTGGAAAACCCCGCGATCGGGAATTCGCCGAGCTCGCGCCAGCCGCCGTGGCAGACGCTGGCAAAGCCCTCGGACGCCACGACGGTCCGCCCCGTCCGGCCCGCGATCTTCTCCAGCCGTGCCGCGAGATTGACCGCGGGGCCGATGCAGGTGAAGTCGAGCCGGTTGCCGCCGCCGATATTGCCGTAGAGGATGTTGCCGACATGCAGCGCGACGCCGAAGCGGAAGCGCTCGATGACGCCGCCGACGGGAAAAGCGAGCGCCTCGACACTGGCGCGGGATTCGCGCGCGGCCTCCAGCACGCGGGTGCAGACATGGGCGGCATCGCCGACATATTCGTCGATCGGGAACACCGCGAGCAGGCCGTCGCCCATGAATTTCAGCACCTCGCCGCCATGCCCCCGGATCGCGGTCACCTGGCAGTCGAAATAATGGTTGAGAATCTCGACCACCGTCTCGGCCGGCAGCCGGTCCGACAGCGCGGTGAAGCCGCGCAGGTCCGACAGCCAGATCGCGGCCTGCATGGTGTCGTTGTGGCCGCGGCGGATCTGGCCGGCAAGGATGCGCTCGCCGGCGCGGTTGCCGACATAGGTGTCGAGCAGCATCGAGGCGGTGCGGCGGAGCGTGACGATCTCGCTCACGCGCGCGAGCGGCGCCACGATGGACCGGATCGTCGCGATGTGGTCATCGCTGAAACCGCCGGAATGCCGCGTCGTCCAGCTACAGGCGTGAATCGAGCCGTCGAGAAAGCGCATCGGCGTCGCGATGTAATCGGTGACGCCTTCGGCGCGCATGTCTTCCAGGAACGGAAACCGCTTGGTGTCGATGTCGTCGATGCGTCCCCTGACTTCCAGCCCCTCCTCGAACACGATCCGGAGCGGGCTGCGGGCAAATTCGGGCGTGTCCAGGATCTCGAAATCGACGGTCCCGACCTCGACCTCCTCGCCCTCGCGCCAGATGAAGTTGCGGCCGAAGATTTCGGGATGCAGCGTGCGGATGAAGACGCCGAACCGCCACAGCGGCAGCCCGGCCGCGACCAGATGCTCGCACGCATCCGCGATCATCTCGGCGGGCCCCCGCGACGACCGGGCGCCGTCGATCAGCCAATTGATGATGCGCTGGAACTCGGAAGTTTCCATGCCCGCATTTTGCGGACGAAGTTGCGGGGCCGTCAAGCTGCGCGGTGGGCTAGTACCGCGACATTAAAGTTCGAGCATGATCTTTTCGGAAAACCGCTGCGCACTTTGCGCTAATGCGGCCCTTCGGGTCCGGATCATACTTTAGCGCCCGACCTGCCCGCGGTCGCGGAGGAAATGGTCGGCCAGCACGCAGGCCATCATGGCTTCGCCGACCGGGACGGCGCGGATGCCGACGCAGGGGTCGTGACGGCCCTTGGTCATGATCTCGGTGTCGGCGCCGCTGCGGTCGACCGTCAGGCGCGGCTGCAGGATCGACGAGGTCGGCTTCACTGCGAAGCGCACCACCACCGGCTGTCCGGTGGAGATGCCGCCCAGCACGCCGCCGGCATGGTTGGACAGAAAGCGCGTGCCGTCATTGCCGGTGCGCATCTCGTCGGCGTTCTCCTCGCCGGTGAGCTCGGCGGCGCCAAAGCCGGCGCCGATCTCGACGCCCTTCACTGCGTTGATGCTCATCATCGCGGAGGCGAGCTCGGCATCGAGCTTGGCATAGATCGGCGCGCCCAATCCTGCCGGCACACCCTCGGCGACGATCTCGAGCACGGCGCCGATCGAGGAGCCGTTCTTGCGGATGCCGTCGAGATAGGTTTCGAAGAAGGCGGCCTTGTCCTTGTCGGGACAGAAGAACGGATTGTTGGCGATCTCGTCCCAGTCCCATTTGTCGCGATCGATCTTGTGCGGGCCCATCTGCACCAGCGCGCCGCGCACCTTGACGCCGGGCAACACCTTGCGCGCGATCGCGCCGGCGGCGACCCGCGTCGCGGTCTCGCGCGCAGATGAGCGCCCGCCGCCGCGATAGTCGCGCAGGCCGTATTTCGCTTCATAGGTGAAGTCGGCATGGCCCGGGCGAAACTTGTCCTTGATCTCGGAATAGTCCTTCGAGCGCTGGTCGGTGTTCTCGATCAGAAGCCCGATCGGCGTACCGGTCGTCACCTGCACGCCGGTCTCCGGATGCGCCATCACGCCGGAGAGGATTTTGACCTGGTCCGGCTCCTGGCGCTGGGTGGTGAAGCGCGACTGGCCGGGACGGCGGCGGTCGAGGTCCTGCTGGATGTCGGCCTCGGTGAGCGGGATCAGCGGCGGGCAGCCGTCGACCACGCAGCCGATCGCCACCCCGTGGCTCTCGCCGAAGGTGGTGACGCGGAACATGTGGCCGAAGGTGTTGAAGGACATCGCTGCTCGCTAGGTCGGTTCCGGCGTGTGGTAACGCGCGGGCGGCCGGGGGTCAAACCCGCACGCTCCCTGTCATCCCGGGATGGTCCGAAGGACCAGACCCGGAATCTCGAGATTCTCAGGTGCGCAAGGGCGCACCGGAGTTCGGTGCTGCGCACCGCCCCGGAATGACGGGAGTGTTGGCTTAACTATGCTTCTCCAGCCTGCCGTCGCGAAATACGTAAACCGCGCCCTGCTCGATATAGAGCTCCGCGGCGCTCGCAGGGGTCTCCAGGCCGAGCGAGACCATCAGGGCCCGGCAGGTGCCGCCATGGGCGACCGCGACGGTATCGGACTGGAGCTGGTCGTACCAGGCACGGACGCGGACCTGGACGTCGGCATAGGTCTCGCCGCCGCTCGGGCCCACCGTCCATTTGTCGGCGAGGCGCCTGGCATAGATTTCGGGATCGGCGGCCTCGCTCTCGGCCAGCGTCAGCCCTTCCCAGACGCCGTAGCCGATCTCGCGCAGGCGATCGTCGAGCGCATAGTCCGTGACCGGCAATTCGAGCTTGCCGCGCGCAAGTTCCATGGTCATGCGCGCGCGGCCGAGCGGGCTCGACACATAGGGCAGCGCGGCCTTGTCGCGGCCGTCGCGCTTGAAGAGATCGGCCAGAATGGCGCCGGCCTGCACGGCCTGGTCGCGTCCGCGCGCGTTCAGCGGAACGTCCCTGGTGCCCTGGAGCCGCCCGAGCGCATTCCACTCGGTCTCGCCGTGGCGAAGATAGTAGATCGTGGGCACGGGCATTCCAGGTAAAGGTTAGTCCTTCCCACCCAGCGAAATGTCCGGCGCGTCGGGCCGCTTCATGCCGAGCACGTGGTAGCCGGAATCGACGTGATGCACCTCGCCGGTGACGCCGCGCGACAGGTCGGAGAGAAAATACAGCGCGCTGCCGCCGACGTCCTCGGTGGACACGTTGCGCCGCATCGGCGCGTTGTACTCGTTCCACTTCAGGATATAGCGGAAATCGCCGATGCCGGAGGCGGCGAGCGTCTTGATCGGCCCCGCCGAGATGGCGTTGACGCGGATGTTCTTCTCGCCGAGGTCGGCGGCGAGATAGCGCACGCTGGCCTCCAGCGCCGCCTTGGCGACGCCCATCACGTTGTAATGCGGCATCCACTTCTCGGCGCCGTAATAGCTGAGCGTGATGATCGAGCCGCCGTCGGTCATCAGCTTCTCGGCGCGCTGCGTCACCGCGGTCAGCGAGTAGCAGGAGATCAGCATCGACTTGGTGAAATTCTCCTGCGTGGTATCGACGTAGCGGCCGTCGAGCTGCTCGCCATAGGCGATCGCGTGCACCAGGAAATCGATCTTGCCCCACTTCTCCTGCAACACCGCGAACGCCGCGTCGATGGTCGCGGCATCGGTGACGTCGCAATGGCCGAGCACGAGACCGCCGATCTCGGCAGCGAGCGGCTCGACGCGCTTCTTCAGCGCATCGCCCTGATAGGTGAAGGCGAGCTCGGCACCGGCCGCGTGGCATGCCTTGGCAATGCCCCAGGCGATCGAACGGTTGTTGGCAACGCCGAGGATCACCCCGCGCTTGCCCTGCATCAAACCTGAATTCTGCGCCATTTCTCAACGTCCCATCGGGCTGGGTTAGGATCTGGAGGTACACCAGCCCTCCTTCGCGGTACAGTCCTAATACGCGGCGTTAACGCTGTTTCGAGCGCCGGAATAGCCGTTCCGTTCGGGTGTTATGATCGTTGAGGCGCTCGCGCCGAACGTTGAGGACGTCAAGACCGCAATGAATGCGTTTCGCCAGAGCGTGGAAGCCATGATCCCGGCGTTGCGCCGCTACGCCCGCGCGCTGACGYGCGATGCGGATGCGGCCGACGATCTGGTGCAGGACACTCTGGTGCGCGCGTTGCGTTCGGAGCGATTGTTTCTCGGAGGCGACGTCAGGAGCTGGCTCTACACGATCCTGACCAACCTCAACAAGAACCGGCGGCGCTCGCTGGCAAGGCGGCCGCAATTCATGCAACTGACCGAGAACAATCCCGATGCCAGCGGGACCGAAGCCGAAGGGCGCGACATCGAGAGGGCGCTGGCGACGCTGGTCGAGGAGCAACGCTCGGTTCTGCTGCTGGTGATGCTGGAGGGCATGAGCTACCGCGAGGTCGCCGACATCCAGGGTGTGCCGATCGGCACCGTGATGTCGCGCCTGGCACGCGCCCGCGCCCACGTCAAAGCATCGCTGGAGGGCGAGCGCCCGTCGCTCAGGCGGGTGAAGTGATGGCAGGTTTGATGCATCGCGCATGTTGCGTCCTCCGCATGCAGAGGGACAAAGCGCAGGTCAACCGCGAACGATATTTTGGGCCGCAGAGCCAGAGACGACCGATATGAACGACCACAGGATTTCAGTGACCGAGGACGAACTGCACGCCTATGTCGACGGCGAGCTGCCGGCCGAACGCCGCGCCGACGTCGAGGCCTGGCTCGCCGCCCACCCCGAGGATGCCGAGCGGGTGCAATCCTGGCGCACCATGGCCGAGATGCTGCACGCCCGCTACGACGACGTCGCCCATGAGCCGGTGCCGCAGCGGCTGGAGCTCGAGCGGCTGGAGCGGCGCCCCCGGCAATGGCTTTATGGCGCCGCTGCGGCCGTGCTGGTTGCCTTCGTGGCCGGCGGCGCGGCCGGATGGGTCGCGCATGGCGCCGCCAACGCGCCCTCGACCTTCCAGAGCTTCACTGCCGACGCGCTCGACGCCCATCGCCTCTATGTCGTCGAGGTCCGCCACCCCGTCGAGGTCGGCGGCAACGAGCGCGACCATCTCCAGGCCTGGCTGACCAGGCGCTGCGGCTGGACCGTGTTCGCGCCGAACCTGGAGGCGAGCGGGCTGAAACTGGTCGGCGGCCGGCTGCTGCCGGGGCCGAACGGACCCGCCTCGTTCCTGATGTATGAGAGCGGCTCGGGCGAACGCTACACGATCTACGCCGCCAAGACCGAGAGCGGCGCGACGCAGATGCGCTACGCCAGGACGGACAAGGACGGCGCGCTGTTCTGGGCCGACCGCGGCGTCGGCTACGTTGTCAGCGGCGGCGGCGGCGACCGCGACCGGCTGACCAGGGTGGCGCAGGCCGTGTACGACCAGGCAGAGAAAAACGGCACCTAGACAACCGCGCGAACGCGGTGCCTCGATTCCGACATTGAAAATTTGGAATCAAGACATCGGCGCGTCTCATTATCGCACCGGATGCTCACGCGAAAATGAGCAGCGTTCGATCCGCCGATCGACGCGGGCGGCCTCGATTGGGGTTTTTGGTACCGCGCTGGTCCCCCTCTCGAGGCCGCACCTATTTATCGGCCGCCCCGCCGGACAGCCGATACGTCGAGCACGTGCGCCAAGTGAGGGCTACCACGCCTCGGGCATATGATGAGCATCATCTGCTTCGACGATGCTCTCGGTCTTTAGGAGAACCCCTTCAGCTTCCGATCTCGCCCTAACCAAGCCCGCTACGTGGATTGTAGGGGTGTTGGTCCCGCCACTTCTCCATCAATGCCTCAAGCTCGACGTCGTTCCCGTCCGGTAGCATAATCCTGACGGTGACGAAGAGATCGCCGGTTCCACCGGCCTTCGGCAGGCCCTTGCCCTTGAGACGGAAGGTCCGGCCGCTGGAGGTGTTTTTGGGAACCGAGAGTTCCACGGCATTGCCGAGGGTGGGCACACGGACCTTGCCGCCGAGCACCGCCTCGTAAAGCGTGACCGGCAGGTCGACCCGCAGATCGGCCCCCTCGACCTTGAAGAAGGCGTGCGGCGCGACCGTGATCGTGATCAGGAGATCGCCGGGCGGATGGCCGGGGGCGGTCTCGCCCTGCCCCTTCAGCCGGATCTGCTGGCCACTGACGACGCCGACCGGAATCTTGACGTTGAGTTCCTTGCCCGAAGGCAACCGGACGCGCTTTTCCCCGCCCTGCACCGACTCTTCCAGCGAGACGGTCATGGCGACGTTCAGGTCGAGATCGAGCCCGATCCCGCCGGTGTCGAATTCGAACTGCCCGGCGCCGCCGGCACCGGGCCGCGCACCGCGGGTCCCGCCGAACATGCTGTTGAGGATGTCCTCGAACGCGCCGCCGCCCGGGCCAGCGCCCGCACCGCCGCTGCGGAACGTATAGCTCTCGAACCCGCCCGGGCCGGCGCGCCCGCGCGGACCGCCCCCGCCCGGAAAGCCCTGGAAGCGCGGCTTGCCGTCGGCGTCGATCTCGCCGCGGTCGAACTGCTTGCGCTTGTCCTCGTCGCCGAGGATCTCGTTGGCCGTATTGAGCTCAGCGAAGCGCTCGGCGGCCTTTGGGTCGTCCTTATTGCTGTCTGGATGATGCTTCTTGGCAAGCTTGCGATAGGCGCTCTTGATCGCGGCAGCATTGGCGCTCCGCGGCACCCCCAAGACCTCATAGGGGTCGCGCATCCGTCACGTCTCCTCTCGGGAAATCGATGTGTTCAAAGGGCTCCCCGCCCCACCTGTGCTTCATGTGGGGGCGAGTGGCATTTTTGCAACTAGCCCGCGGAGCCGATTCCTAACTCCGCCACGGCTTTAGCGTATGAATCTCCCAACGGCCACGGCTGCTTTGGCAACCGGCGCCCTGGAGCCAGCTTTCGGTGTTCCCGTTGACATAACTGGCGAGGAAGTCGCGGCACTTGCGGCCGTCCTCGGCGGCGTAGGACTGCGCGATCGGGGTCACCGAGCCCCGCGCGCCGGTCTCCGGGTTCTCCCAGTGCTGGCTGGAATCCTTGTCGCCCTTGCTCAGGACGTCGGAGGCGGCGTTGCGGGCGAAGGCAAGATCGGTCTCGGTCGGCGGCGCGTCCTTCGCCGCCCGCGCGATCGAGCCGGTGAGGTCGCTGTCGTCGGCCTTGGCATAAGCACTGCTGTCAGTGCGGGAAAAGCTGCAACCGCCGGCGCCGAGCCCGATCACAATCATCGTCATGACAAAGCCGGACGGCCGCATCGCCGATAGGCCAACGCGCCCCCATGCCCTATATAGGGCGGTAGCGGACAACAATGCGTTTTGGGCCGCGGGACGCAACTCGGACTCCAGACATGACCGACTCGACCTCGATGAAACACCAGACACCCTTAACATCCGGTGATTTCACCGCCGCCGATGAGCCGTTCGCGCTGTTCGAGGCCTGGCTGAACGAGGCGATCAAGAGCGAGCCGAACGATCCGAACGCCATGGCGCTCGCAACCGTCGACGCCGACGGCCTGCCGGACGTGCGCATGGTGCTGATGAAAGGCTTCGATACCGAGGGTTTCGTCTTCTACAGCCACATCGCCAGCCAGAAGGGCCGCGAACTCGCCGCAAATCCTAAGGCAGCGTTACTTTTCCACTGGAAGTCGCTGCGCCGACAGGTGCGCATCCGCGGCAACGTGACGCCGGTGACCGACGCCGAGGCCGACGCCTATTTCGCCACCCGGCCCAAGCAGGCGCAGATCGGCGCCTGGGCGAGCAAGCAGTCGCAGCCGCTGGAGAGCCGCTTCGCCTTCGAGCAGGCGATCGCCAAGGTCGCGGCCAAGCACGTCATCGGCGAGGTGCCGCGGCCGCCGGGCTGGAGCGGCTGGCGCATCACGCCGTCACGCATCGAGTTCTGGCACGATCGCCCATTCCGCCTGCACGACCGCATCGAATTTCGCCGTGACGCAGCCGGCAAGCCGTGGTCCAAGACGCGGATGTACCCCTGACCTGAAAGACCTCCATGCCGCAGTCCTCCAATGCGCCGCGCCGCACGCTGCTCCTGACCGGAGCGAGCCGCGGCATCGGCCACGCCACCGTGATCCGCTTCTCCTCCGCGGGCTGGCGCGTCATCACCTGCTCGCGGCATCCGTTCCCGGAGGATTGTCCCTGGGATGCTGGCCCTGAGGACCACATCCAGGTCGACCTCGCCACCCCCGCGGATACCACGCGCGCGATCTCCGACATCCGCGACCGCCTCGAAGGCGGTATGCTCCATGCGCTGGTCAACAACGCCGCGATCTCGCCGAAGGGCCCGGGCGGCTCCAGGCTCGGCTCGGTCGACACCGACATCGACACCTGGACGCACGTGTTCAACGTCAATTTCTTCGCGCCGATCATGATGGCGCGGGGGCTGATCGAGGAATTGAAGGCAGCCAAGGGCTCGGTCGTCAACGTCACCTCGATCGCGGGCTCGCGGGTGCATCCCTTCGCGGGCGCGGCCTACGCGACCTCGAAGGCCGCACTCGCATCGCTGACGCGCGAGATGGCCTCGGATTTCGGCCGCGTCGGCGTGCGCGTCAACGCGATTGCGCCGGGCGAGATCGACACCTCGATCCTGTCGCCGGGCACCGAGAAGATCGTCGACCAGCAGATCCCGATGCACCGGCTCGGCACGCCGGACGAGGTCGCCAAGATCATCTACGTGCTGTGCACGGAAACATCGTCCTACGTGAACGGCGCCGAGATCCACATCAACGGCGGGCAGCACGTCTAGGCCAGGCGCGCGGAGCATGGGTCGTTTTGCCAGCACTGCGTCACTCTACGAGCACTTGCGGCCGCCCTACCCGCCCGAATTCTTTGGCAGCGTCGCGCAAAGGCTCGGCCTTTCCCGACGATGTGGCCTGATCGACCTCGGCACCGGACCCGGGGTGCTGGCGCTCGGCTTCGCGCCCTATGTCGGCCGCATCGTCGGGGTCGATCCTGAACCCGCAATGCTCGATGCAGCGCGAGGCGCGGCTGCGCGCGCCGGCCATACCCTCGCCCTGATCGAAGCCAAGGCCGAGACCCTTGGCCCCGACATCGGCAGCTTCGACGTCGTGACGATCGGCCGTGCCCTGCATTGGATGGATCGCGATCCAACGCTCGCACTGCTGGATCGGCTGGTCGCGCGCGACGGCGCAATTGCGATCTGCGCGTCGTTCTCAGCCACCGACGGCCGCAACCCGTGGCTTGATGGTTACAATGAAGCCCGCCGCCGCTGGTCGCCCGCCCGGCTCTGGGAGGAGGCCGGCCGCGGCACCAAGACCCATCGCGACCTTCCCGCGTTCTTTCGCGGCAGTTCCTTCCAACCCGCCGAGCTCGTCACAGTCGAGACGAGCCACGCGGTCAACGCGCAGGACCTGGCGCGACGCACCCTCACCTACTCGTCGTCCTCGCCGGACGCGTTGGGCGGGAATGTCGAGGCAATGCTGCGCGATGTCGAGGAGCACCTGGTTCCCTTCAGCCGCAACGGCGTGATTGCCGAGACCATCGTCTCAACGGCGCAGATCGTCATGCGCTAGGTGAATTGCCGCACGATGGGCGGGAAGCAAGGCGATCCAGACAACGCCGCCGCAAGACCTGGATCGCCCTTCCTTCCCCGTTCCTCAATCGACGCGAATGCGACGCGACCTGTCGCGCGGCCGCGGAGCGGCCGTGCTGAATGCAGTCGAGCAGTCGTCGTCATTCTCACCGTCGAGCAGCGGAGCACCACAGTGCCGGCACATGCGTGCCGACATCGACGACGCCTTGCCGCTCGCCAGGACCTGACGATAGTTCGCCAGATCGATGACGTTGCGGGGCGACGTTATGTGTTTTTCAACCATGGCTGTTCCTCGCGGCTACACGCTACTTATCGCAGACAAGTTTCGCGCAAACGTTCAGCCCACCRCTCAAATTTTACCGGAGGAATTGGGGCGGAGCGCACGCATCACCGCGCGGCCTCAATCCCGATCTATTCTGCGACACGATTTACCCTGTCTCTGCGACCAGCGTAAGGTCTCGGTAGCTATCAGAGCCACTTCTTCAACTTGAAGAGCCAGTACGGAACAATCGCGGCGCACAACATCATCACCAGTGCCATCGGATAGCCGTGCACCCATTCGAGTTCCGGCATCACCTTGAAGTTCATGCCGTAGATCGAGGCGATCAGCGTCGGCGGCATCAGGACAACAGCCATGACCGAAAACAGCTTGATGATGTTGTTCTGCTCGAGATTGACGACGCCGAGCATGGCATCGAGCACGAAGGTGATCTTGCTGGAGAGATAGGAGGCGTGGTCGGTCAGCGAGGCGACGTCGCGCTGCATCGTCTTGAGCTGCTCGCGCATGTCCTTGGACCATTTCACCCCTTCGACCACGGCCGAGAGGAAGGTGACGACGCGGCCGATCGAGACCAGGCTCTCGCGAACCTTCGAGGTCAAATCGCCCTTGCGGCCGATCGCGATCAGGATCTGGGAATATTGCTTGGCGTGGCCGTGACGCTCGCTCTCGGGCTCGAAGATGTCGTGCGAGACCTGGTCGATCTCGGCGCCGCATCGCTCCAGGATGTCGGCGCAGCGGTCGATCACCGCGTCGAGAAGTTCCATCAGCACCATCTCGCCGGTGATCGCGGGCGTGCAGGAACGGGCCAGCTTGGCCTCGACCAGCGCGAACGGCTTGGGCTGATCGTAGCGCACCGTCACCAGGCGATGGTCGCCGAGGATGAAGGTCACCGCCGTGGTGCGCGGCATGTCGGTGTCGGATTGGCACATCAGCGTCGCGGTCATGTAGCGCGCGGCGTTCTCGATGTAGAGGCGGCTGGAGATCTCAATCTCCTGCATGTCCTCCCGGGTCGGGATGGCGATGCCCGCAAGCCGCTCCACCGCCTTGTCTTCGGCGGCGGTCGGACTGACCAGGTCGATCCACACCGCATTCTCCGGCAGCGCCGTGAGATCCTCGACGATGGCCTTCCTCAGGGAGGACTCGGAGGGAACGAACACAGAAAACATGCACAACTCCAGCAGGGGCCTGCGACAGAGTGACAGCCCTTAGCGCGATTCTGACAAGTTCATGATGACAAGCACATTAACGGAGCGTTTGCATTTATGGCCGCCCCGTGGCTCAACCGTGGCATGGAATCGACAGTCCGGCATCCTTTTGCCCAAAAACCACCCCAGGGCCGCTAAACTTGCGGCAAAAAAGCCACAGCTAGGGTCTCGCAGCGCGGGAGAAGGTCTGAAACGCTGGAATTGTGGCAGATTTCAACGATAATGGGGGGCTACGGAGTCGTGGTCTTTGAGCTTGGCTCAAGCTCCGCGAAAGCATGTTGTTGTCGATTGGAACCAAATCATGTCGTCGCTGAAAGTTACGCTGGGTATTTTGGCCGCTGGCCTGATGCTGTCGGGCTGCATGCAGGCCACGCATTTTGAGGCGACCGACACCAAGGCCTTCAAGCCGAAGGACAAGGAACTGCTCGCCAAGGTCCGGTACGAGAACACCCCGGTCGCGGAGCCGTTCCGCCGCGCCATCGTCGATTACCATCGCAAGGAATCGCCGGGCTCGATCGTGGTCGATTCCGACAACCACTATCTCTACTGGGTGATGGATGGCGGCAAGGCGATCCGTTACGGCATCACCGTCGGCGAAGAGGCCATGGCCTGGTCCGGCATCGCCAAGGTTGGCAGCATGACGGAATGGCCGGCCTGGCATCCGACCCCCGGCGAGATTTCGCGTCTGGGCGTGCCGACCTTTGTCGCGCCCGGTCCGGACAATCCGATGGGCTCGCGCGCGATGTATCTCTATTCGGGCGGCAAGGACACGCTGTTCCGCATTCACGGCACCAACCAGCCGGAATATATCGGCGCCTCGATCTCCTCGGGCTGCATCCGCCTGACCAACGAGGACGCGATCGACCTCTACAACCGCGTCAAGGTCGGCACTATCGTCGTGGTGCTCGAGCCGAAGCACGGCGACTCGCCCTACAATTCGCGCCTCGCACTCGGCGGCAGCCAGACTGGCCAGGCGGGCAGCTACTGATCGATCCAGATCAGACGAAATTCAAAAGCGCCGGTTTCACCGGCGCTTTTTTGTTGCGGACTTGCTCTTGCCGGGATCCGCAGCCGGCTTGGCCGCGGGGGCGGCGGGCTTCTCGGTCTCCTCGTCCTCCGCCCCCTCCTTCGTCTCCGGCTTGGCCGCGACCTCGCGCGGCGGCGCCTCCTCGGGCCGAACCGCCGGCAGCAGCGGGGCGACCTGGGGCAAGGGATCCCAGACGTTCCATTGGCAGATGCGGTAGTCGTTGCGCCGCTGCGCGAGATCGAGATGGATGTGGTCCTCGTGGTACCAGTCCGAGCCGGGGCCGAGCACGGTGGAGAAGCGCGCGCAGACCGAATGCAGCACGCGCTCGCGTATGTCGCGCGACATGGAGCGGTCGGTCAGGCCGATCGACTGTCCGTTGGCGAGCTTGATCGCGCGCACATCGAGCGCATTGGCCTTGCCGTGCTCGGACAGCAGCGCGCCCGCAATGCGGTTACGGCCACGGCACTCGAAGGAGTCGAAATTGTCGAGATCGGCAATGGTCGAGCCCAGGCTTGCGGCCAGCGGCACCATGTCCTTGCGCACCCAATCGGCGATCGCCGACGCCATGGTGCAGCGGAGGATCGCCGCCGGCTTGACCGCGACCTTGCGCTTGTCGGGCAGCACGATGGCCTCCAGCCGCACCAGATCCTCGCCGCCACAGGCGCCGGGGCCGCGGATATCCGGAATCGACGGCGCGATCGCGATTTCCTCGGTCAGCGCGAGACGGCAGGCCGAGGCCTGTTTCTCGGGCGGCGGCGCGGCCTCGGCCGGCTTGGTGGCGTCCGGCTTGTCGCGAGAAGGTTTGCCTTCGGCCTCCGGAGGGGCCTCGTCCGTTGCCTTGGGGGCCTCTTCGGGACGCGGTTTTGGCAGCGGTATCCTGGCAGGTATTTTGGCGGAATGAACCGCCCCGCGCGGCCGTGGTGTACCAAGGCCGAAAATATCGAACGGCGCAGCGTATTTTCGCGCGTCCACGGGCTCCGGCAGCACAAGCAACAGCCCCAGCGCGGCGGTAACCATGGCCGCGCCGGCGGACATATAGCCGCGACAAGACCATTTGCGGCGAAAGTCCGGCAGGCTAAAACTCATGACAATTCTTTGGCCCAGGGCTGAGAGCGATAACAAAGTCCAGCCTTACTCGGAGGAACGTCTGAATGCTTGGTCTGATGCAAGATTGGCCCCTGCTCTGCCACCGGATCATCGAACACGCCGCCAGGATTCATGGCAAGCAGGAGGTCGTCACGCGATCGGTCGAGGGACCGATCCACCGCACCACCTATGGCGAAATCCACAAGCGCGCGCTCAAGGTCTCGCAGATGCTGGAGCGCGACGGCATCAAGCTCGGCGACCGCGTCGCGACGATCGCCTGGAACACCTGGCGCCATCTCGAGGTCTGGTACGGCATCATGGGCATCGGCGCCATCTGCCATACCGTCAATCCCCGCCTTTTCCCCGAGCAGATCGCCTGGATCATCAACCATGCGCAGGACCGCATCGTGATGACCGACCTCACCTTCATCCCGGTCCTGGAGAAGATCGCCGACAAGCTGCCAAGCGTGGAACGCTACGTCGTGCTCACCGACAAGGCGCATTTGCCCGAGACCACGCTGAAGAATGTCGTGGCCTATGAGGATTGGATCGCAGAGGCCGACGGCAAATTCAAATGGAAGGACTTTGACGAGAACACGGCAGCCGCGATGTGCTACACCTCCGGCACCACCGGCGACCCAAAGGGCGTGCTGTATTCGCATCGCTCCAACGTGCTGCACGCGCTGATGGCCAACAATGTCGACGCGCTCGGCACCAGCGCCTCCGAGACGATGCTGCCGGTGGTGCCGCTGTTCCACGCCAACAGCTGGGGCATCGCCTTCTCCGCGCCCTCACAGGGCACCAAGCTGGTGATGCCCGGCGCCAAGCTCGACGGCGCCTCGGTCTACGAGCTGCTCTCGACCGAGAAGGTGACGCATACCGCGGGCGTGCCGACGGTGTGGCTGATGCTGCTCCAGCACATGACCGCCAACAATCTGAAGCTGCCACATCTGAAGATGGTGATCTGCGGCGGCTCGGCGATGCCGCGCTCGATGATCAAGGCGTTCCTCGACATGGGCGCGAACGTTCGCCACGCCTGGGGCATGACCGAGATGAGCCCGATCGGCAGCGTCGCGGCGCTGAAGCCGCCGTTCGCCGATGCCACCGGCGAGGCGCGGCTCGACGTGCTCCAGATGCAGGGTTATGCGCCGTTCGCCGTCGAGATGAAGATCACCGACGATGCCGGCAAGGAACTGCCCTGGGACGGCAAGACCTTCGGCCGCCTCAAGGTCTCCGGCCCCGCCGTCGCCAAGGCCTATTACCGCGTCGACGCCAACATCCTCGACGAGGACGGCTTCTTCGACACCGGCGATGTCTCGACCATCGACGAGGCCGGCTACATGCGGATCACCGACCGCTCCAAGGATGTAATCAAGTCCGGCGGCGAATGGATCTCCTCGATCGACCTGGAGAACCTCGCGGTCGGCCACCCGGCCGTGGCGGAAGCCGCCGTGATCGGCGTCTTCCATCCCAAATGGGACGAGCGCCCGCTCCTGATCGTGCAGCTCAAGCAGGGCCAGCAGGCCACGCGTGAGGACATCCTGAATTTCATGGACGGCAAGATCGCCAAATGGTGGATGCCGGACGACGTCGCTTTCGTCGACGGCATCCCGCACACCGCCACCGGCAAGATCCTGAAGACAGCGCTGCGCGACCAGTTCAAGGACTACCGCTTCCCGAACGCGGCGGCGTAGGACTTACACGTCATTCCGGGGCGATGCCAACGGCATCGAACTATGGTTCGCAATTGCGAACCTGAGAATCTCGAGATTCCGGGTTCGCCCTTCGGGCGCCCCGGAATGACGGGCAGTAGCAACCCGGACTCCCTTGAATTTGCCGCCGGGGCGTGGTCTCAACGCCTTCATTGTCGCGCCAAATCGGCCGGCGCCGCCCCCAAACCCCGACAGAGCTCACCCGATGGCCCGCAGGTTTTCCGCCCCCTATCAGTCGGAGCCCGTGTCCAGCCTCGCAAGCTGGGCGCGCAATCTGGCCGTGTTCGCGGTGGTGGCGGTGCTGGTGTCGATCGCCATCGTTCGCTTCGGCTTCCTGGAGATGAAGCCGGCGCTCGCGACCTTCCTCGGCGGGCTCGCGATCGCCGCGCTCTCGATCCTGTTCGGGCTCGCGGGCTTTGCCGCGATCTGGCAGAACGGCTCGCGCGGCATGTCCCGCATCCTGCTCGCCTTCCTGATCGACGGCGCGATCCTGGCCTACCCCGCCTATCTCGGCCTGCAATACCGCAAGCTGCCGGCGATCCACGACATCACCACCGACCCGATCGACCCGCCGCGGTTCGATGCGCTGGCGCGCCTGCGCACCGGCGACGGCGCCAACCCGGCGGTCTATGCCGGGCTCTATTCGGCCGAGCAGCAGCGCCATTTCTATCCGGACATCGAGCCGATCGAGCTCGAAATCTCCGTCGACCGCGCCTATGCGATCGCGCTCCAACTCGTCAACAAGCGCAAATGGCTCGTGATCGACGAGCGCGCGCCGCAGCCGCCGCGCCGCATCGGACGCATCGAGGCGGTGGCACGCTCGCCGATCATGGGTTTTCGCGAGGACATCTCGATCCGGGTTGCACCTGACGGCGACGATTCCCGCGTCGATATCCGCTCCGCCTCGCGCTATTTCGAGAGCGACCTCGGCAGCAACGCCGCGCGCGTCACCAAGTTCATCGACGATCTCAACACCGCCGCCGATGCCGACGCGCTGAAGCCGGTGAAGAAGACGCCGGTGGCGCCGCCCAAGGCGCCGGCGAAGACGGTGAAGAAGTAGCGCCACTGTCATTCCGGGTGCGCGCGTCAGCGCGAGCCCGGAATCCATCGGGCCGCAGAGTTGGTGGATGAATGGATTCCGGGCTCGATGCTTCGCATCGCCCCGGAATGACGGGTGGGGCTAAGCGCCCGCCATCCGGTACGTCCCCGTAATCACGGGATCGCCATCGGTCGCCACCACGCCGCGCGCGACCAGATCCTCCAGATGCGCCAGCACGGAATAGCCGGCCGCGGTGGTCAGCCTGGGATCGATGCCGATATAGATCGCCCGCACCATGGTCGGGATGTCGGCGTCACCCTTGGCGAGGCGGTGCAGGATCGAGGCCTCGCGCGCCTTGCGGTGGCGGATCAGGAAGCGCACGAAGCGCGGGCCGTCCGGGATCTCGGGGCCGTGGCCGGAGAAATACAGGTCCTCCTCGCGCGCGGCGAGGCGGTCGAGCGACTCCATGTAATCGATCATCGAGCCGTCGGGCGGGGCCACGATCGAGGTCGACCAGCCCATCACGTGATCGCCGACGAAGTTGAACTTCCGCTCGGGCCAGGCAAAGGCGAGGTGGTTGGCGGTGTGGCCGGGCGTCGCCACCGCTTCGAGCCGCCAGCCGGCGCCCTCGATGACGTCGCCATGGGCGATCCTGAGATCCGGCGCGAAATCGCGATCGGCGCCGGACTCCGGATTGTGCTTCTCGCTCTCGAAGCGCGGCCGCGAAGCGCGGTGCGGACCCTCGGCATAGACGGTCGCGCCGGTTGCCTGCTTGATGCGCGCGGTGTTGGGGGAGTGGTCGCGGTGGGTGTGGGTGACGAGGATATGCGTCACGGTCTCGCCGCGCACGGCATCGAGCAGCGCGGCGGCGTGCGCCTCATTGTCCGGACCGGGATCGATGATGGCGACGTTGCCCTGGCCTATGATGTAGCTGACCGTGCCGGTGAAGGTGAAGGGGCTCGGATTGTCGCAGAGCACGCGCCGCACGCCGGGCCGGACTTCCTCGACGATGCCGGCTTTGAGCGGAAAGTTGCGGTTGAACGGGACGTCGTCGTTGTCGGACATGGGACTTCCTGTGCACTGCCGCCCCACCTCTCGCCGTCATACCCCGCGAAAGCAGGGTATCCAGTACGCCGCGGCGTCTGAGGCGAAGGCGAGGTCTCTGGGATACTGGATCGCCCGCCCCAGTGCGCAATTGCGCACAAGGCGGGCGATGACAGCTGAGCAATCAGAAAAACGCCTGAATGCCCGTGATCGCGCGTCCCAGGATCAGGGCGTGGACGTCGTGGGTGCCCTCGTAGGTGTTGACGGTCTCGAGGTTATGGACGTGGCGCATCACGTGATACTCGATCGAGATGCCGTTGCCGCCGTGCATGTCGCGCGCGACGCGGGCGATGTCGAGCGCCTTGCCGCAATTGTTGCGCTTGACGATCGAGATCATCTCGGGGGCGAACTTGCCCTCGTCCATCAGGCGGCCGACGCGCAGAGAGGCCTGAAGGCCGAGCGCGATCTCGGTCTCCATGTCGGCGAGCTTCTTCTGCACCAGCTGGGTCGCGGCGAGCGGCTTGCCGAACTGCTTGCGGTCGAGCGTGTACTGGCGGGCGCGGTGCATGCAGTCCTCGGCGGCGCCAAGCGCGCCCCAGGAGATGCCGTAGCGGGCGCGGTTGAGGCAGCCGAACGGACCCTTCAGGCCGGAGACGTTGGGCAAGAGCGCATCCTCCGGAACCACGACGCCGTCCATCACGACCTCGCCGGTGATCGAGGCGCGCAAGGACAGCTTGCCGCCGATCTTCGGCGCGGACAGGCCCTTCATGCCCTTTTCCAGCACGAAGCCGCGGATCTGGTTGTCGTGCTCGGCCGACTTGGCCCAGACCACGAACACGTCGGCGATCGGCGCGTTCGAGATCCACATCTTGCTGCCGGTCAGGCGGTAGCCGTCCGAAACCTTCTCGGCGCGGGTCTTCATCCCGGCCGGATCGGAGCCGGCATCGGGCTCGGTCAGGCCGAAGCAGCCGACCCACTCGCCGCTGGCGAGCTTCGGCAGGTACTTCTTGCGCTGGTTCTCGTCGCCATAGGCGTAGATCGGATACATCACCAGCGAGGACTGCACCGAGTTCATCGAACGGTAGCCGGAATCGACCCGCTCGATCTCGCGTGCGACCAGGCCATAGGCGACATAGCCCGCATTGGCGCAGCCATATTCCTCCGGCAACGTGATGCCGATCAGGCCGAGCTCGCCCATCTCGTTGAAGATCTCGCGGTCGGTCGTCTCTTCGAGATAGGCCTTGGAGACGCGCGGCAGCAGCTTGTCCTGGGCATAGGCGCGCGCGGTGTCGCGTACCATGCGTTCGTCTTCGGTGAGCTGCTCATCGAGCAGGAACGGATCGTCCCACTGGAAGGAAGCCGCAGCCGGCTTGTCCTTGGTCTGAGGGCGCACGCTCATGAAACGTCCTTTCGCGTCTGGTTCCGTCAACAATTGCCCGACAAAGTAAAGTGCCGCGGCAACAAGTGCAATTGCATCCTGGTTTCGGTCATTCCGGGGCGATGCGACGGGACCACGCCGGCGTGGCCCGGAGCATCGAATCCTGTACGCCTCGACAACATCGCCATTCCGGGTCTGGCGCCTTCAGCGCCGGTCCCGGAATGACCGCGTCAGATTTCGAGCTGCTCGTTGGCGACGATCTCGATGCCGAAGCCCGACAATCCCTTGTAGTCGTGCACCGAGGAGGTGAGATGCCGGATCGAGGTCACGCCGAGATCGCGCAGGATCTGCGCGCCGACGCCGACTTCGCGCCACTGGCGGTTGCGGTCGGCCTCCGTCGACGTCTCATCCGGCAGCGGCGCCACGGGAACACCGGCCGCGCCGTCGCGCAGGTAAACCAGCACGCCACGGCCGGACTTCTTGAAGTGCTCGAGGACGGCCGCCATGCGCTTGTGGCCGGTAAAGGTGTCCTTGACGATGTTCGGCTTGTGGAAGCGCGTCAGCACGTTCTTGCCGTCGCCGACGCCGTTATAGACGAAGGCGACGTGGGCGATGGAATCGAACGGCGAGCGGTAGGCATAGCCCTGCAAGGGCCCGATCGGGCTCTCGGTGACGAAGGTCGAGACCCGCTCGATCAGTTTCTCGCGCGCCTGGCGGTAGGCGATCATGTCGGCGATGGTAACATGCTTCAGCTTGTGCTGGGCGGCGAAGCGGGCGACCTGCTCGCCCTTCATCACGCTGCCGTCGTCGTTCATCAATTCGCTGATGACGCCGACCGGCGGCAATCCTGAGAGCTTGCAGAGATCGACCGCGGCCTCGGTGTGGCCGGAGCGCAGGAGCACGCCGCCGTCCTTGGCGATCAGCGGGAAGATGTGACCGGGCCGGGCGAAGTCGCTGGCGCCGGCATTGGGATTGGAGAGAGCGCGGCAGCAGGAGGCGCGCTCTTCGGCCGAGATGCCGGTGCCGCCGTCGGGCTTGTAGTCGATCGAGACCGTGAAGGCGGTGGTGTGGGCGGAGTCGTTATGGGCGACCATCGGGTCGAGCCGCAGCCGGCGTGCGTCCTCGGTGGTGATCGGCGCGCAGACAATGCCGGAGGTGTGGCGGATGATGAACGCCATCTTCTCGGCCGTGCAGAACGAGGCCGCGACGATCAGATCACCCTCGCCCTCGCGGTCCTCGTCATCGGTCACGACAACGAGCTCGCCTCTGGCAAAGGCCTGCAAGACTTCCTGAACGCTATCGGGCATTTCCCAATCTCTATCGGTTATGGCCCGGAGGCTTAGCCGGACTTGGGGCTCGGCGCTAGTGTCCTGAACGCAACCACATATGCCCGGAGGCTGCCTCCCGGCGGGCATTCGGGCTTGCACCGAAGATACCAGCGATATAGGCGCGGATGCTTCAGACGGAAGGCGCCCGGACGCCGTCAGGGCAGCACTTCGCGCCGCTCGCTCAACCGCTGATCGAGTTCGGCGCGCTTGTCGGCCAATAGCCCGGCCTGGGCGGCTTCGATCACCGTGAACAGCTCATGGGCGTCGCTGAGCCGGGTCACGGTGACGTAGCTGGCGCCGGCCTCATAGAGCTCGCCGACATCGGAGAGGAGGTCGGCGGTCGCCACGATCAGGGCGGTCGGATTGAGGGTGCGGACGTGGCGAACCAGCTTCTCGTTGCTGGCGCCCTTCAACAGCGCATCCGGCACGCTGAGGATGATCATCTCGGACTTGCCTACGCCGGCATGGAGCAGCGTGTCGGCGCTGCTGATGTCGCCATAGATCACGTGCAGGCCGCGCGACAGCAACGTCTGGTACACATTGGGGTTGAAGTCGATCACGGTGATCTGCTCCAGCAGCACCGGGGCCTGCCGTTCGATCTCGGCGAGCAGTGCGCTCGCCGCACGGAAAAAGCCGAGGATGACGATACGACGGGCCTCGCCATGGCCGCCCTCATGCCCCTCCTCGGCATGGCCGTTGCCATGGTCGAGGTCGCGCAGGCCGATCTTCTTCAGGGGACCGATCGCCCAGCGCGTGATCCCGTCGCTGCGGGTCATCACGAAGGTCGAGAGCACGGCCAGCACCACGAAGGCGAAGGAGGCCGCATTCGCCGTCTCGGCTGCGATGTGGTGATCGGCGACGCCGGTCTGAATCACCACCAGCGAGAACTCGGAGATCTGCGCCAGGTTGATCGCCGGCAACAGGCTGGCGCGCAGGCCCTGCTTCATCAGATAGAGCGGGGCGAAGGTGGTGACGAGGCGGCTCACCACCGTGAAGGCCGCGATCATCAAGGCGAGACCAATGACGGAGAGGCCGGGCACCGGAATGGTCATGCCGAGCGCCACGAAGAACAGCGTGATGAAGAAGTCACGAAGCGTGGTGACCTTGGCCGTGACGTCGAGCGCATAGGGGAAGGTCGAGAGCGAGACGCCGGCGATCAGCGCCCCCATCTCGCGCGACAGCGAGAGCTGCTCGGCGGTCTCGGCGACCAGGAAGCACCACGCGAGCGCGCCGAGCAGGATCAGTTCGGGACGGCGGGCGATCTGGTGAAACAGGCGCGGCAGCACATAGCGGCTGACCAGCAGCGCGGCCGCGACCAGTACCGCGACGCGGCCGATCGAGAGCAGGATGACGCTGACTTGCAGGTTGGCGAGGCTGGGCTGCACCGCCAGGAACAGGATGGCGAAGATATCCTGGAGCACCAATACGCCGAGCGTGACGCGGCCGGGCAGCGTGTCGAGCTCGCGCTTCTCGTAGAGCACCTTGACGATGATGACGGTGCTGGAGAGCGCGCAGGCGACACAGAGGTAGAGCGCGTCGAAATGCCCGCCGCCGAACGACAGGCCGATTGCGGCGAAGAACAGGATGCCGAGCAGACAGCCGCCGAGCAGCTGGCCGCCGGCCGCGAACAGGATCACCTTTCCCGCCCGCACGATCTTCTTCAGGTCGATCTCCAGCCCGATCATGAACAGCATGAAGATCAGGCCGAGCTCGGAGATGACGCTGATCGATTCCTGCGACTTGACCCAGCCAGCGCCGAATGGACCAATGCAGAAGCCGGCGATAAGATAGGCCAGGATCAGCGGCTGCCGGGAGAAATGGGCGAGCAGGCCCAGCATCCAGGCAAACAGGATACAGAGAGTGATGTCGCGAATGAGTTCGTGCATGGCAGATCGGTCCGTTTTGCCGCACCCTAGAGACGGGTTGCGGCGCGGCAAGCGAGCAATTCGTCACATGCGGATGGGGCTTGCCGCTGCAATGCTGCTATGCCCGCTCACCCTTGCCGCGCCCGCAGCCGCCCAATCCAAGGTCAATATCGAGCAAAGCTTTGCCGATTCGCTCACCGCGCTGCCGAAGGAGGACCTCGGCGTTTCCGGCGGCTTCTACGTGCCGGCCTATTCCAGCGTCGCAATGAGCCAGGGCAAGCTGCGTGTCGACTTCTCGGTGACGTTGAGCGTGCACAACGCCTCCGAGACCCAGCCGCTTGTCGTCAAACGCATCGCCTATTTCGACACCACGGGCAAGCAGGTCGAGAGCTATCTGAAAGCCCCCGTCGCGCTGAAGCCGCTGGCCACCGTCTCCGTCTTCATTCCGACCGACGACGTGCGCGGCGGGACCGGGGCCAATTTCATCGTTGACTGGGCTGCGACCGGCGAGATCGCCGAGCCCGCGGTCGAAGCCTTGATGGTTGGCGGCGTCGCCAATGCGCATTACGCTTTCATCAGCCAGGGCCGTCCGACCCGGACGGCCGGCAAGAAGTAAGACCGCCCGACCCGGACGGTCGGCAAGCAATCAGGCAGGCCGGCGCAATGCCGGCCGCTCAACAAGAAGAGACACGAGGAACGCCCCATGACGTCCAGCTTCGATTTCGCGCCCCTGTTTCCCGCAGGGCTGCCGGCCCCCTCTGCGCGCTGGACGGGACTCGCCAAATACAGCTTCGTCGGCGGCAACAACGACTCCGAGCAGGTCCCCCTTGACGACCTGATCAAGGCCGCCAACCTCGCCCTGCAACGCGAAGGACGCTCGCTCGCAACTTATGGCCTGGCKCACGGCCCCCAAGGCTACCTGCCCCTGCGCGAATTCCTTGTGACGAAACTCAAGCGCGACGCCGGCATCAACTGCACGGTCGACGATCTCCTGATCGTGTCCGGCTCGTTGCAGGCGCTCGACCTCGTCAACAGCACGCTGCTGGCGCGCGGCGATACCGTGATTGTCGAGCAGGAGAGCTACCAGGGCTCGCTGACCCGCCTGACGCGGCTCGGCGTCAACGTGGTCGGCATTCCCCTCGACAAGGATGGCATGCGCATGGACGTGCTGGCCACGACGCTGGCCGATCTCAAGAGCCGCGGCATCCGGCCGAAATACATCTACACCATTCCGACCGTGCAGAACCCGACCGGCAGCATCATGCCGGAGAGCCGGCGCGCTGAATTGCTGCGATTGTCGGCCGAATACGGCGTGCCGATCTTCGAGGACGATTGCTATGCCGATCTGGTCTGGTCGGGACAACGGCCGCCGGCGATCCATGCGATGAGCCCGAACGGCGGCGTGATCCATATCGGGTCGTTCTCCAAGTCGATCGCACCGGCGCTRCGCGTCGGCTTCGTCGTGGCGCCCTGGGATGTGATGTCGCGGATGCTGGCGCTGAAGACGGATGCGGGCTCGGGCGCGCTGGAGCAGATGGTGCTCGCCGCCTATTGCCGGCCGCATTTCGCAACCCACGTGCCGGCGCTGACGAAGACGCTGCGCACCAAGCTCGATACGCTGATGGAAGCCCTGAACGAGCAGTTCGGGACCGCTGCCGAGTTCGAGGAGCCCAAAGGCGGCATCTTCCTGTGGGTGAAGCTGCCCGACCAGGTCGATACGCTGAAACTGTACCAGGCCGCGCTCGCCGCCGGCGTCTCGATCAATCCGGGGCCGGAATGGTCGACCAGCAAGAGCCATTCGAGCTCACGCCTCAGGCTGTGCTTCGCAAGCCCGACGCATCAGCAGATTCGCGAGGGCGTCGCCGTGCTGGCCGAAATCTGCCGCAAGGAGTTCGGCGTGCCGGCCCGCAGCGCCAATGTGGAGAAGGCGCGGGCGTGATAGTTTATTGTTTGAGCATGATCTTTTCGGAAAACCGCTGCGCACTTTTCCGGATCATGCTCTCAGGCCGCGTGTGGCTGGCTGCCGTGAATGGCGGAGGCCAGCCGCAGCAGCAGGACGATCGAGACGTTGCCCTTGCCGGCCTCGATCTGGGCGATATAGCGCTCGGAAATGCCGGATCGGCGGGCAAGCTCCCGTCGCGACAGCTCGCAGCGCGCGCGCGWGGACCGCAGCCGGTCGCCCAGCTCAGCCAGGAACGCGGTCTCGGAGTAAGGCGGCACGGCGCAGCTCCCCGGCAGCACTTCGCCCGCAAAATCCACGACTTGATTCAGCATTGGTCCATCCACCTTCGCCTTCCGGAAATGCCATCCTACCGGGGAAACGGCCGGCCTCATTGATGCGGATCAAATTGACGCGCGTTGGTGGACGAGCGCCACGGGGATGCTAGAGTCCCGGCTCGATCGAGGCAGGGTTTTTCCGGGACATGACGCGTTGTTTGAGCCGCTGGACCGCGGCCGGACTGCTCTGGGCTGCATTGACGTCCTCAGCGGCCGCGGAGCCTCTGGCGATGACGGTCGAGCAATGGGGCCTGCTCGGGTCGTGGGCCGTCGATTGCGCGCTGCGGCCCGACCGCGACAAGGGGGCGGTGCTCACCTACGAGGTCAGGGCGGACGGCCGGGTGATGTACCGGCGCAATTTCGGCGACGCCAGGGACGAGAGCGAGGTCGTGTCCGCGACGGTCAACGCCGAAGGCCTGCTCAATGTGATGGTGTACTTCCCGTCGCTGCATCAGACGCGCGAATTCGGATTGTTGCTGCAGAAGGACGGCGGCCTTCGCGCGATCTACAATCGCAGCGAGCGCGGCGAGTACACGATCAGGGACGGCAAATACGTCAAGACAGGCGAAGCCACACCCGCACAGCGCCGCTGCGATTAAGGCTCATTCTTGAGCATGATCTCCGCGCAAACGCGTTCCGCGTTTGTCGCGAGGGAAAGCCGCTGCGCACTTGGCGCTAACGCGGCCGTTCGGATCCGGATCATGCTCACCTGAACATCCATTCAGAATTCTCCTGTAGTTCCTCCGGAACGTTCGCGCACACGCGCCGTTCTCATCTGCATTGAATTGGAGGAGGACATCATGAAGAAGCTTGGTTATGTGGTTGCGGCGCTCGGCGCACTCGCCATCGTAGCACCGACGATGGCGAGTGCGGAGACGGTGGTGATCAGGGGCGGCCATCATCACGACGGCCCGTACGGCGCCCGCGCCGAATACGGCATGCATCGTGACTACGGCATGCATCGTGACCACGGCTGGCATCGCGGCTGGCGTCACCATGGCGACAGGGTCGTGGTGATCAAGCGCAGCCATCGCCACTGGGACTAACGCGCAACGCAACATTGAAATGGCCCCTCACGGGGCCATTTCTTTGCGTTCGAAATCCGTCGGCAGGACTAGTCCCACGCCGGCGCGAAGCCCGGATTGACACAGCGCCGGTCCTTCGGCAGCGCGGCGATCTTCTCGCGGTCGGCATCATCGAGCGTGATCTTCAGCGCGTCGAGATTGGCCTGCTGGCTCTCGCGCCGCGAAGCCTTCGGGATCGCGGCGACGCCGTCCTGGTCGAGCAGCCATTTCAACGCCACTTGCGCCGCGGTCGCATTGTGCCTGGCGCCGATCTCAGCGAGCACCGGGTCCGATGCGACACGCCCCTGCGCCAGCGGGCAATAGGCGACCAGCGGAATCGACTTGGCGGCGAGATAGGCCAGCACCTTCGATTGATCGAGCATCGCGTGATATTCGACCTGGTTGCAGGCGATCGGCGCCTTGATGTCCTCGACCACGGTCTTGAGCAGCGCGGTGGTGAAGTTGGCGACGCCAATCGCCCGCGTGCGCCCCTCCTGCTTCAGCTTCATCAAGGTCTCGAACACGGCGCCCCAGTTCGCAGCCTTCGATGGCCAGTGCACGAGATAGAGATCGACATGGTCGAGCCTGAGCTTTGTCAGGCTGGCGTCGAAGGCGCGGCGGATCGCGTCCGGGGCGAGGTTCTCGTGCCAGACTTTTGTCGTGACATGCAGCTCGCTCCGCGGCACGCCGGCGGCGGCAAGCGCCGCGCCGATCGGCTCCTCGTTGGCATACATCTCGGCGGTGTCGATGTGGCGATAGCCGATCGACAGCGCGCTCTCGACTGCGGCGCGGCAGGCATCGCCCTGCATGCGGAAGGTGCCAAGGCCGAGCTTGGGCATGCTGATGCCCTGCGTCTTCAGATTGTCCATAAAACAGGCTCCTAAGATATTTCAGCCGCCGGATGCGCGCGGCAATGCCGCGTGGGCAGACTCTTGGGTGATGGAAAAGAGGTGGCGGGAGTGAGCACTATAGCGCGGAAGGCGCGGGGCAGCCAATCAAGATCGGGTTAACGTTGTGGCGCACGACGCCTCGCCAACGTCATGGCCGGGCTTGTCCCGGCCATCCACGCCTTACCGCACGAAGAACGTGGATGCCCGGGACATCAGCGCGAAGACGCGCTTCGCGCTTTTGCCCGGGCATGACGACTGGGGCGCAGAGCTGGCTCTCTCACGAGTGCTGCGCCACCAGGGCCGGGCGCGGCTGCGGCTGCGGCACGATATCGACCGACCAGAGGTCGCGGTTGTCGACGTCCTTCAGGGTCACGGTCATGACGCCGCTGCGGCCGTCGATGTCGACGCGGCCGAAGAACTGCAAGCCGAAACAGGGCGCGAGGTTCTCGCCCTGCGCTGCGCTGCAGCCGTTCTGGTACATCGCGACCGGGCCAAAGGTGTTGTCGAGCTCGCCCGGGCCCCAGGTGCCGGCATGCAGGGGACCGGAGACGAACTCCCAGAACGGCTCAAAGTCCTGGAATTGCGCCTTGCTCGGATCGTAGTAGTGCGCAGCGGTGTAGTGCATGTCGGCGGTGAGCCAGACAATGTTGCGGACGCCGGTGCGCTTGATGGAGGCAAGGAGATCGGCGATCTCATGCTCGCGCCGGTCCGGCGGGCCATCACCGAGCGCGACCGCGTCGAGACTGATCAGGCCGATCGGCAGGTCGGCCGCGATCACCTTCCAGGTCGCGCGCGAAGCGGCCAGCTCCCGCTTCAGCCAGGCGAGTTGCTCGGCGCCCAGGATCCAGCCACGGTGGTCGTCGCCCTTGTTCCAGCTGTCATCGCGAAAGCTGCGCATGTCGATCATGAAGACGTCGAGCAGCGGGCCGTAAGCGATCTTGCGATAGACCCGCCCCTGCCGCGCACCGATGTCACGGATCGGCATGAAGTCGAAGAAGGCGCGGCGGGCGCGCGCGACCAGGCGCGGGGTGCCGTCGTCCTCATAGCCGGCGTCGTCATAGCTGCCGGTCGGCGACCAGTCGTTGGTGACCTCGTGATCGTCCCATTGCGCAAACATCGGCACCTGCGCGTGGAAGGCACGAAAGTTTTCGTCGAGATGGTTGTATTTGTAGTTGCCGCGGAACTGCGCCAGCGAGTGCGCGACCACGGACTTTTCCTCGGTCACCAGATTGCGCCAGGTCTCGCCGTTCGGCAGCTGCTGCTCCGAAGGGATCGTGCAGTCGGCATAGATGTGATCGCCGGAATGGATGAAGAAATCCGGACGGTTGTCGAGCATGGTGCGATAGCTGCGGTAGCCGCCGCGCGAGACGTCGATGCCCCAGCCCTGCCCTGCGGTGTCGCCGGACCAGAGAAACGAGATCGATTCCCCGGCGGCCGGCGCGGTGCGGAAATGACCAACGCGGCTTTCGCCGGCGATGCCGGTCGCGATGTCGTCGAAGCGGACGCGATAGAAGATGTCCTGCCCGGGCGGCAGATCGTTCAGCAGCAGCTTTGAGGTGAAATCAGCGTCCGGCAGCGCATCGCTGGATGCTGACGCAATGATCGTCTTAAAACTCTCGACGGTCGAGCATTCGACCTGCATGCGCGCCGCCCGGTCGGCACGGGCCCAGATCACGGCGGAGCCGTCCGAGACATCGCCGGACTGGATGCCGCCCGCGATCAGCGGGCGGTCGGCGGCGCGGCTGATGTGCGGCTTTGCAAGCGTGCCGAGTGAGGCCACGGCGAGAGAGGACGTGGAGCGGACCAGGAATTGCCGCCGGGTCCATGCGCGCGGGGCGCGGAGCGTTGCCATTCAGGAAACCTTCGTCGAATCGCGACGGAAGGTGCCTGCGCCGTTTGACTCCCGGCTTACGGTTTCTTGACTCCGGGCCTACGGTTTTACGACGGGCGGATGACGGTGAAGGTGCGCTCCCTCTCCCCGTTCTTACGGGGCCGCGACGAGCTTCGCTCGCGCTGAGAGGGTTGGGGTGAGGGGCTGCTTCTGCGATCGCGGTGAGAGAAGGACTCGCGGAGAGTCCTCCCTCACCCGGAATTCGCGCTACGCACATTCCGGCCTCTCCCCGCACGCGGGGAGAGGCGAAGAGGCAGTGGCTCGCCTCAACGCTGCCAGTTGCAGATGCCGCCGGAGCGGCAGGGCCAGGTCTGGATACGCGTATCCCTCGCCTGGGCGTCCAGCGGATTGCCATGACGATGCGCGAGCTTCGCGCGGGCCGCGCCGCGCGGCTGCGCCGGCTTGGCGTGCGCGACCTTCGGCTCCGACACATGCACGCGTTCGACGGCAACCTTTTTCGGCACGTCGACCGGCTCGGCGCGTGCCTGGGCCTCGTTGCCGCCGCGCGCCTCGAGCGCGACAGGGGCAAAGTGCGTTTCGGGCCCGAGCCGCTTCGGCGACAGCACCGCCTTGGAGAGATCGAGACCGAGATACTCATCGGGCTTGTAGTCGTCAGCGCGCGCGACGCCGCCCCATGCGAGCATGAAGGCAACGGCAACAGCAAAATGAACGCTCTTCAGGACCACGGACGCCTCCTGAAATTGATTATGAAAGAGGTAATTTACCCTTATTTAGGAGGCGTCGCGCGCAATTCCAGCGGGCAACTGCCGCCGTGGTTAAGAAGTTTGACGGTGTCAGGCGACCTTTCTCGCCGCACCCGTTCCATCCAGGAACCCCATCAAGCGGCTGCGAATGATCTGTTCCGCCTCGCCCATGATGCGATCGACGAGTTCCTTGCAGGACGGGATGTCGCGGATGAGACCTGCGACCATGCCGCAGCTCCAGGCACCGGCATCCATCTGCCCCTCCAGCATGATTCTGGGATAGACGCCTGCGACCTGGTCGTGGATGTCGTCGATCTTCAGCTTGTCGCCCTTCTCGTGCTCGATCTCGAGCAGGCGGTCGACATTGGCATTCTTCAACACGCGCTCGGTGTTGCGCAAGCTCCGCATGATCAGGCGGGTGTCGAGCTCGGTCGCTGCGACCAGCGCATTCTTCACGTTCTGATGCACCGGCGCTTCCTTGGTCGCGATGAAGCGCGTGCCCATGTTCATGCCGGCCGCGCCGAGCGACAGCGCTGCGACGAGGCTGCGCCCGTCGGCCATGCCGCCGGAGGCGACGAACGGGACCTTCAACTCTTCCGCCGCGCGGGGCAGCAGGATCATGTTGGGGATGTCGTCCTCACCGGGATGGCCGCCGCACTCAAAGCCATCGACGCTGACGGCGTCGCAGCCGATGCGCTCGGCCTTGAGCGAATGGCGCACCGAGGTGCATTTGTGGATCACCTTGATGCCGGCGGCCTTCAATGCCGGCATATAGGCTTCCGGGCTGCGGCCTGCGGTCTCCACGGACTTGACGCCGCCCTCGACGATCGCGGCGATGTATTCCGGATAAGGCGGCGCGGAGAAGGCCGGCAGGAAGGTGAGGTTCACACCGAACGGCTTGTCGGTCATGTCGCGGCAGCGCGCGATTTCCTTGGCGAGCAGCTCCGGCGTCTTCTGCGTGAGGCCGGTGATGATGCCGAGCCCGCCAGCATTGGAGACGGCAGCGGCAAGCTCGGCAAAGCCGACGAAATGCATGCCGCCCTGGATGATCGGGTGCTCGATGCCGAACAGTTCGGTGATCGCGGTCTTCACGTAGGGGCCTCCCGGATTTCAGTTGTGTTTGGGTCAGTCTAGCCGGACACTTGCGCTGCGGTCACCATTTCTCTCCGAACGGCCTGATCTCCATCTCGAACGTCCAGGCGCTCTTCGGCTGCTGATAGAGCTGCCAATAGGAGTCGGCCACGGCCGATGGCGGCATCAGCAGATCGGGATTGTCGAGCGCGTTCGGCCCGAGCGCCTCGAGCCGGCGCTGCCGCACCCATTCGGTGTCGACGCCGGAATCGATGATGAGATGGGCGACGTGGATGTTCTTCGGCCCGAGCTCGCGCGCCATCGCCTGCGCCACCGCACGCAGTCCGAACTTTGCACTGGCAAAGGCGGCAAAGCCGCTGCCGCCGCGCAAGGACGCGGTCGCACCGGTGAAGAAGATCTTGCCGCCGCCGCGCTCCAGCATCAGCCGCGCCGCTTCGCGGCCTGCGAGGAAGCCGGAATAGCAGGCCATCTCCCATACTTTTCGAAACACGCGCTCGGTGGTGTCGAGGATCGGGAAGTTGACGTTGGCGCCGACGTTGAAGATGCAGACTTCCAGCGGTGCGTGCTTGTCGGCGTCGTCGAGGAAGGCGATGACCTCCTCCTCCTTTCGCGCATCCAGCGAGCGGGCGTGGATCTCGCCGCCGGCGGCCTCGATATCCTTCACCAGCGGCGCGAGCTTGTCGCCATTCCGGCGGCCGGCGAAGATCGAAAAACCTTCGGCGGCAAATTTCTTGGCGATCTCGGAGCCGATGAAATCGCCGGCCCCGATGACGGCGGCTGTCGCGTTTCGCTTGGGCAAGGTCGCCTCCTCCGGTGAGAGCGTATGATTGGGCCGGAGGCTATAGTTCTAAAATAGAACTGTCAAACTACGTGACCGGATGCTAGGTATTGCGGTGAATTTCGTTGATCATTCAAGTCAGTTCCTTTTTCTGACTGAGACATCTCGGCCCGGAGACCGCATCATGAAATGGGACACGCTGGACGAAGAGCCCTGCTCGCTCTCCCGCACCGTCGCCGTGGTCGGCGACCGCTGGACGCTTCTGATCCTGCGCGAATGCTTCTTGCGGGTGCGCCGGTTCGAGGGCTTCCAGTCCTCGCTCCAGATCACGCGGCACCTGCTCTCCGAGCGGCTGAAGAAGCTGGTCCGTTTCGGCATCCTGCGCCGCGTCCCCTATTCCGAGGCGCCGAAGCGTTACGAATACATCCTGACGCAGAAGGGGCTCGACCTCTACCCGATCATCATGGCGATGGTGCATTGGGGCGACACCCACATGGGCGACGAGCGCGGCCGCCCGCTGCTGCACGAGCACAAGAGCTGCGGCAAGGTGTTCGACCCGGTGATGGTGTGCTCCGAATGCGGCGAGCCGCTGCAGGCCAAGCAGGTGCATGTGCATGCGGGGCCGGGGCGGAGGGAGATGGCCGGATGAGATCCCCAGTGTCGTCCTGGCGAAAGCCAGGACCCATTACCCCAGAGCGTGGTTTGGCGACGACTCGGAGTTCGGTACTGCGACCATCTGCAATCGATAGATTCCGCGGTATGGGTCCTGGCCTTCGCCAGGACGACGATAGGGAGGCACTATGCTCCTTGCTCGTCAGATCTCCTCGGCGAGACCAATGCGGGAACCAACCGGGCCTGGAGATGATCGTTCCAAAGCGGGCTGTGAGCCGAAGTGCCGCGCGCGACGATGCGTGACTAGCG
>NZ_JBFULT010000015.1:0-36154 GCF_054049755.1 Bradyrhizobium sp. P5_C11_2 | reverse complement strand
TCGCAAGACGGCTGGCAATGACGATCCCGACACTGCTGCTGGTCGCGATCGGGGTCTTTGCGCTGGTCCGGCTCATTCCCGGCGACCCCGTACAGGTGATGCTCGGCGACGCCGCCGATCCCGCACAGGCCGCACAGCTCCGTGCGCAGCTCGGGCTCGACCAGCCGATGCCGATCCAGTTCATGCACTGGATCGCGAAACTCGCGGCCGGCGATTTCGGCCATTCCATCACCAACAACCTTGCCGTGCTGCCGCTGATCCTCGACCGCTTCCAGGTCAGCGCCATCATCGTGCTGGTGGCGGTCGGGCTAGCTGCCTGCATCGCGGTTCCCGCCGGCCTCGTCGCGGCCTGGAAGCAGGACAGCCTCGTCGATCTCTCCGTCGTCGGCGGCGCCACGCTGCTGCTGTCGATCCCGAGTTTCTGGCTCGGCCTGCTGTTGCTGCTGCTGTTCGGACTCAAGCTGAAATGGCTGTCGGTGATCGGCTATGTGCCGTTCGCCGAGAATTTCTGGCAGGCGGCGACCTTCATCGTGCTGCCGATCGCAACGCTGACCATGGTGGAGATCGGCGTGCTCACGCGCATGGCGCGGGCCGCATCCATCGAGGTGCTGCGGCTGGAATATGTCACGCACGCGCGGGCCAAGGGCGTGCCGGAGTGGCGCGTGCTCGCCCGCCACGTCCTGCCGAACGCGTTCGCGCCGACCTGGACGCTGATCGGCCTCGTGCTCGGCCATCTCCTCGGCGGCATCGCCGTGATCGAGACCGTGTTCACGCTGCCCGGTCTCGGGCGGCTGCTGGTCGATTCGATCTTCGCGCGCGACTATCCGGTGGTGCAGGGCTGYCTGCTGTTCACGGCCGTGATCTACGTCGTGGTCAATTTGATCGTCGATCTCTGTTATCCGCTGTTCGATCCGCGGGTGACGGTGGCATGAGGTTGCGCGCCAACACCGCGATCGGTGGCACCCTCATGGCGCTCCTGCTCGGCGCGGCGCTCACCGCAGCATTCTGGACGCCGTTCGACGCGCTTCGCATCAATCTGCGCGCGCGGCTCCAGCCACCGTCGTCACTGCACTGGCTCGGTACGGATGAGTTCGGCCGAGACGTGCTGAGCCGCGTCATGGTCGGGGCTGGCACCAGCGTGGTGATTGCCTTCCTCACGGTGCTGCTGGCCGTTGTTGCAGGCATGGTGATCGGATGCGCGGCCGGTTACGTCCGCGGCTGGGCCGATCGCATCATCATGGCGGCCAACGACGCGCTGCTCGCCTTCCCCGGCATCCTGCTGGCGCTGGCCGTGATGATCGTCGTCGGCGCCAACAAGGTCGGGCTCATCCTGGCGCTGGGTCTCGCCTATATCCCGTCGGTCGTTCGCGTGGTGCGCGGCACCGTGCTGTCGATCCGCGAGAAGGAATATGTCGAGGCCTCGCGCGTCATCGGCAATTCGGAAGTCTATTCGATGCTGCGCCACGTGATGCCGAACGCGGTCGCACCGGTCGCTGTGCTGGCGACCAGCATGTTCGGCTGGGTGCTTCTGGCGGAGAGCGCCCTGAGCTTTCTCGGACTTGGCGTGCCGCCGCCGGCGCCGACCTGGGGCAACATGCTGGCGGCGAGCCGTCCGTTCATGGAGACGGCGCCCTGGCTCTCGATCGCGCCGGGCCTGTGCATCGCGCTCACGCTGCTGGGCGTCAATCTGCTCGGCGATTCCCTGCGCGATCGCCTCGACCCCAGGATGGCGCACGGATGACGCTGCTCACGGTCGCGAATCTGCGCATCGAGGCGTCCGCCAGCAAGGTTGCGGTGGTCGACGACATCTCCTTCGCCGTCGAACGCGGCGAGTTCCTTGCCGTCGTCGGTGAGTCCGGCAGCGGCAAGACGGCGGCGGCGCGCGCGGTGCTCGGTCTGTTGCCATCAGGCCTTCGCAAGGCCGGCGGCCGCATCGTGCTCGACGGCGTCGACCTTTCGACCGTCTCGGCGCGCGAGATGCGCGCGCTGCGCGGGCCTGCCGTCGGCATGGTGTTCCAGGAGCCGATGGTCTCGCTCAATCCCGCCATCAGCGTCGGGGCGCAGATGGCGGAGGGGCTCGGCCTGCACGCGCGGATCGGGAAGCGCGAGATCAGGCGGCGCTGCCTCGACATGCTGGCGCGCGTGCAGATCCGCGATCCCGAGCGGACCTATGACGCCTATCCGCACGAATTCTCCGGCGGCATGCGCCAGCGCATCATGCTGGCGTCGGTGATGCTGCTGAAGCCAAAACTCCTGATCGCGGACGAGCCGACCACGGCGCTCGACACGCTGACGCAGCGCGAGGTGCTCGATCTCATGGTCGGGCTCGCCCGCGACCACGGCACGTCGGTGATGTTGATCACCCACAATCTCGGACTGGTGTCGCGCTATGCGCAGCGGGCACTGGTGCTGCGCCAGGGCAAGATGGTCGAGACCGGCACGACGCGGCAAATCCTGTTCTCGCCGCAAGAGGCTTATACGAAGCGGCTGGTCGAGGCCCTGCCGCGCCGCGGTGCCGTCGCGAAACAGCGGCAAGGCGGCAAACCTCTCGTCAGCGTGCGAAGCCTCAAGGTCGGCTTCGCCGGGCGACAACGATTGTTCCGCCGCGATGCCGGTGTCTCGGCCGTCAACGGCGTCGATCTCGACATCGCCGCAGGTGAAACGGTTGCCGTGGTCGGCGGCAGCGGCTCAGGCAAGACCACGCTTGGCCGCGCCATGCTGCGGCTGATTCCGACGTCGGGCGGGGAGATCAGATTCCAGGGCAGGGATGTGACGACCGCGGTCGACCGCGAGTTTCGCCTGGCCTCGCAGCTTGTGTTCCAGGATCCCTATTCCTCACTCGATCCGCGCATGCGCCTCGGCGAGATCGTCGCCGAGCCGCTGCGCCACGTGCCGCAATTGACGGCCGGTGAGCGCGACAGGCGCGTGGAGGCGATGTTGGAGGAGGTGGGGCTCACGGGCCTTGGCCGCCGCTGGCCGCATGAATTGTCGGGAGGTCAGCGGCAGCGGATCGCGATTGCGCGCGCCATCGTGCGCCAGCCGGCCTTCGTCGTCGCGGATGAACCGGTGTCGGCGCTCGACATGACCATCCAGGCCCAGATACTGAAATTGTTCGAGCGGCTTCAGGCGCAGTACGGCTTCGCCTGCCTGTTCATCAGCCATGATCTCGCCGCCGTCGAGCAGGTCGCCGACCGCGTCGTGGTGATGCAGAGCGGCCGGATCGTCGAGCAGGGCTCGCGCGACGACATCTTCGATCGCCCGCAACACGATTACACCAGGGCTCTGCTCGCGGCCGCGCCCGTGCTGGACTTCGCGGGAGCGGCGGCAGGGAAATCCTGATCGACGCGTCCCGTCAGGGCTGTTGCATGGCGTTGGACGACCCCCTTGAACGACACGGGGAYCACGACATCTTGCTGCACGGCGCCGCAGCGCCTGAAGCAATATGGGGATGGCAGCTCATCCCCTCGAGCGGTATCTCCTGGTGTTCCGCTGCTGTAAGAACAACGATGCAGCCCCTGAAATATGTGCGCAATGAAGCTTTTGTCACGGCGGGACGTCCTCGGAACGGGCGCGTGTGTTGCCGGGCTGTCCGCATGGCCCGGCGGCGCGCGCGCCAATGACTATCCCTCTCGTCCCATTCGGCTGGTGATCCCGTATGCGGCGGGCGCCGCGGGTGATCAGATCGGCCGGCCTTGGGCTGACAGGGTCGCTTCGCTGCTCGGCCCGGTCTACGTCGAGAACATGGGCGGCGCCGGCGGGGCGCTCGGCTCCGCCGTGGTGGCCCAAAGTGCGCCCGACGGCTATTCGCTGCTGCTCGGCAATGGCAGCACGCAGGTCATGATTCCGTTGTCCTCGGCGCGTCCCGCCTACGATCCGATCCGTGATTTCCGGGCCGTCTATCGCCTGATCACCAGCACGCTTGCCTTCGTCGTGAATCCTTCGCTGCCCGTCMGGGACCTGCAAGAGCTGGCCGCTTATGTGAAGGACAATCCCGGCAAGGTTTCTTACGGCACCCCGGGTGTCGGCACCGGCAATCATCTCGTCGGCGAGATGTTCAGGCGGCAATCGGGCAGCGCAGCCGATTTCGTCCACGTTCCCTACCGCGGCATAGCGGCCGCGACCAACGACCTCGTCAGCGGCCAGATCCCCGCGATGATCGCCGTCGTATCGAGCAATCTCGTGCAATTGCACCGTGCCGGCGAGGTGCGCATGCTCGCCGTGACGAGCCGGACTCGCTTGAGCGGCGCGCCGGAAATTCCGACCGTCACCGAGGCTGGCATGCCGGATCTCAACTATGCCGGATGGTTCGGCCTGTTCGTGCCGCAGGCGACCCCGGATGAGATCGTGAACCGCATTGCCGCGGCAACCCGCGCCGCCATGGCCGATCCGGTGCTGCAGGAAACCTACCGCTCGCAAGGCATGGAGCCGGATGACGATTCCAGCCCGGACAAATTTCAGCAGTTGGTGGAGGAGGAATTGACGCGTCTGGCTCCCATCGTCAAATCGATCGGACTGAAGCGGGATTGAACAGCACCGCTGCCAGCAGTGCAGCGACAAAAAAAGGGCCGTCCTTGTGGGAGAGGACGGCCCAAATGCTCGTATGCCAGGGAGGAGGGGCACGAGCCGTGACTGGCGGGGGGCGCAGTCAACTGTATTTTCAGCATCGCCGATCCCGCGGACGGCGTATTTCACGAACCGAGGAAGTTTCTCATTTCGCATGATTCACGCCGTTCCCTTGCGGCGACGCGAGACGAATTGTTGTGGATGGGAGCCGGATCGCAGCCGAACGTCGCGGCCGGTGACAGTTCGCTCCGCCGGGCGCATCGCCAGCGTGCCGGCGTATCGCCCGTGATGCGCTTGAAGACGGTCGAGAAATGCGCCTGCGTGCAGAAACCGACGGCCAGCGCCACCTCGGCCAGCGACGTCTTGGAATTCGACAACAGTGATTTCGCATGTTCGATGCGCTGGTGCAGGAGGTACTCGCGCGGCCGGTATCCCGTCGCAGCACGAAACTGTGCCGCGAAATGCATGCGGGACAGTCCCGCGACCCTGGCAAGGTCAGACAGGCTGATGCAATGGTCGAAGTGCGTTCCGACATATTCCTCGACGCGCCGCAGGCGCCATTTCGGCARCGCGTTGACCTTCGTGCGTGGCAGTTCGCGTCGGGCAACATGCAGCGCCAGCGTCTGGCCGATGCAACGGATGAAATCCTGGTCGGTCGAATTGCCGTGATCGGTCAGCGCCTTTGCAAGCTGCTCGGCGAACGGGTCGCGCAACAGGACAAGGTCGTTGAGGCCTTCGGGGGTCGAAGCGTCCGTTCCGGACTGAAGGGATGGAAAGCAACAGACGCAGATGTGGAAATGCAGGAAATCGCAGGGCGCATCGAACTGCGCGCTGAGCTGCTTCGAGGGTGCACCGAGATACAGCGTGCCCGCCGGCATGATGCCGTCGAAAATGCTCTGATTGCCCCTGGTTAGCTTGAGACGGGTCGTCTTCAAGGCGATGGCGATGAAGTACCGGTCGGGAGGCGTTGTCGCTTCTTCGCGCCTTGCGGCAGGTTGCGCGCAGGTCCAGCGCGAGATCGTGATGTCCTCGGCCGCAATCCAGCCGCCTTGCTCCGGCTGGCGCCATTTTCGTTCGCAGGGAAAGGCATGCGTCGGCTGCGGAAAGTCCGGTTCGCGTCGGCTGACGTCATGGCTGAACCAGGCGCCGCCCATTTGCATATCGGTGAGCATCGTTGGTCTCGTTTCCTGAGGACCGCTGCAACTGAGCCGGCCGCGCCGGACTGCCGAATGCAGCAAGTCGATGTTCAAACGATATGTCCGATCCCGTCACGAAGCTTGTTAGAGATGCTTAAGCGTTGTTAGATCTTGCAAGGGCGCGAGGTGCGACCGGATGTCGCAAATCCGTCAATTGGATCAAGGGGATCAATGGCTTGCAGGCCGAGGTCCGGATCGGCCGGCTGTTAGCGATCCGGACCGATCGGGTTGGGTGACGGCATCCGGGATTTCGCCAGGACGCAGTGAATGCCCTTGTTGCCGTCGACCATCTGCGTGACCCGAAGGTCTGCCGCGATCGAGCAGAGCGTGTAGGCGTCCTGCGCACTGAGGCTGCTCCGCTCGCGGATCAGCGCGATCATGTCGCGCAGCGCTGCCTTGGCCGCATCATCGAGATCTTCATCGAACCCCATGGTGATCCAGTCGGACGCCGTTTCCGCGCGCGGCGAGGTGAGGCGGAGATCGCGGCGGACATGGAATTCGAAGGTTCCCGTGAGCGCGGCCTCGATCGCGGTCAGGCAGACTTCGCCGTCGCCCTGAAGCGCGTGACCGTCGCCCGCGGAGAACAGCGCGCCCGGCACGAAGACGGGAAAGTAGAGCGTGCTGCCGGCACCGAGTTCCTTGTTGTCCATGTTGCCCCCGAAGGCCCGCGGTTCCTTCGAGGACAGCCGGCCCCAGCCGAGCGGCGGTGCGACGCCGAAATTGCCGAAGAAGGGCGCGAGCGGCAGCTCCTGTCCCCATGGCAGTTTCGCGACGTTGCGCGCGCGGTCCAGTGGAATGTGGATGCGGCGGAACTCGGGAAAGTCCTCCGGCAACGTGCCGAGCGTGGGGACCTGGAGATTCCAGCCCCAGTTGCAGCGCAGTTCGATGTTCAGCACGCGCACCTCGAGGACGTCGCCAGGCTCGGCGCCCTCGATATGGATCGGTCCGGTGAGAAGGTGCGGCCCCGGACCGCGGAAGGCGCTTGCCAGCACCTCCGTGTGTCCGGGAACGGTATCAAAGCCGAGCGACGGATCGGGCAGATCGTCCGGCTCGCCCGAGAGCGTCTCGATGGTGACGCGGTCTCCGGATGCAATCCGGAGCACCGGCTTCAGCCGTCCATCCCAGAGTCCCCACTGGACGTTTCCGGGCGTGGATCGCAGCACGAAGTCCATGATCCGCCTTCACCGTCCAGCGCTGCTCGCAACGATCGAGGACGGCGAGGTGACATGCTTGCTCAGCCCGAGATAGACCAAGCCCGCCACTCCGATGCCGAACAGCCAGCTCAGATCGGCCCCGCCCAACAGGTTGATCGAGACCGGCCCCTGCAGCGCGCCAACCAGGCCATCTTCGACCAGCCATCCGGCGACGAGGCCCGCGAAGAACGCGATCATGCCGGCCCAGTTGATGTCGCCATAGACGCTGGTCTCCGGCGACCGATAGAGCTCGGCGACGTCGATCTTGCCTTTCCGCTTGATGAAGAAGTCCGCGAGCACGACGCCGGCCCACGGGCTCATCCACAGCAGCAGGCTGATCATCCAGTTGTCGAACGCTTTCGCAAAGGACGGCGCGAAGATGAAGTACAGCGTAACCAGATAGCCGGCAACGCCGACGATGACGGTGAGCCAGAAGCGCGAGAACTTCAGCCCCGCGCTCAGCGCCGCCAGTGTCGCCGAGTAGACGTTGAGGATGTTGGTGGCGATCGGGCCATGCAACACCATCAGCAGCACCAGGATGCTGACCGGCCCGCCGAACACCGCGCTGACCATCTTGGCGGGATCGGTGTCCAGCGTCGTCGATGCGATGGTCGCACCGAGAATGCCGAGCCAGACCGTCGGCACGAACATGCCGACATAGCTGTACCAGAACACGGATTTCGACGACACGCTACGCGGCACGAAGCGCGAATAGTCGGAGGCCCAGGTGACCCAGGAAATGCCCCAGCCGACGCCGATCGCCGTCATCAGCAGGGTCAGCATCGCCAGATGCGCGCCCGGCGGCAGCGACGTCGTGAGGCCCCAGTTGACGACGCCGGGGCGCGTCCAGGCCAGCACGCTCATCAGCACCATGATGGCGATGGTCGGCGGCACGGTGTATTTCTCGAAGGTGCGGATCGCGTAGAAGCCGTAGATGCCGATCAGGACTTGCGCGGCCATCACCAGCGTGATCACGACGATCTCGATCAGCCAGGTGTCGGGCACACCGAACTGGCCGAGGATGCCCATCGAGACCTTCACCGGGAAGTAGGTGTTCACGCCGATCCAGCCCAGCGTCATCACGAACATCAGGATGCTGGGCAGGTAGGCGCCGCGAACGCCGAACGCGGACCGGCTCAGCACCATCTGGTTGACGCCGGTCTTGTGTCCCATCACCGTGAAGGTCGCGAAGATCGCGCATCCCACGATGTTGCCGAGCACGATGACCGCGATCGTCTCCATCAGGCCGAGTTTCAAAATGATGCCGAGCGCGCCGAGCGCCCAGTTGACCGGCGCGATGTTGGCGCCGGCCCAGATCCACATCTGCTGCGGTCCGGTCGAGTCCCGGTCCGCATCAGGAATTGGCTCGATGCTGTGAATATCAGCGCGAAGTTCGGAATCCGTCATGACATCCCCCAATACGAAGCACGCTTCGCATCATCGCAGCATAAATCGTGCCATTGGTTGCGGAGCGGCCGGAGCAGGGCGTGCGCCGATGCCGGATGCAATGTGGCTCGCGCCGGATTGCTACTGAGTTTTCAAGTGCGGCCGACGTCACGCGCGGGTTCGCCGCTGCATCCGTGAGACGGTGCTCGGCGGCTTGAGTGTCCCGGCGAGACGTGGAGGACGTTGCATTGCCGGGCAGCGGTACGATGATAAATTGAGCAACCCAACTCAAAAGTGCGGCAGCCGGCTGCAAGCCGCTTCTAATCGAATAGGGCAGCGGCGCTGTCGCGGCTGGGGTTTCCGGCCACGATGCGCTGCATCATCTCGACGAACAGGGCCTGTTCCCGCTCGCTCAAATCACCGAGCGTCGCGCGGTGCGCCCGTCGCGCCGGGCCCTCGATCTTGACCAGCAGGGCGGCGCCGGCCGGCGTCAACCGGCACAATCGCGCCCGGCGATCGTCCTTGTTGACGGCGCGTTCGACCAGGTTTCGTGCGGCGAGCCGCTTCAGCGCGCCGGTCGTTGTCGTCCGATCGAGGGCGATATCGGCCGCCAAAGTGGTCTGATCGGCGGTTTCGCGCGCCGCCAACGCGGAGAGCAGGCTGTATTGCAGTGGCGTGACGTCGAACGCGCTGCATGCTTCCTGGAACAGCGCGACGTGTATCTGGTGCAGCCGCCGGATTAGATATCCGGGACGCTGCGACAATGGCCAGGGGCGGTGCTTGCCCCCGCTGCGACGTTTGTTCGCTTGCCGCACTGCACGCTCTCCCAACCCAAAACTCCGCCGCGCTTAGCTCGATTCGAGTGCGCTCGCCACCATCCGATGATGGCACGAAGCTTGCTTTTGTCAAAATGCGAAGCATGCTTCGCATTTCGATGCAGAGCAAGCGCCCGCGAGGAGGAGAACGCCATGTCCATCACTGCCAGCTTCGACCTTCTGCTGCGGGGCGGTCGCGTGATCTGTCCGGCGTCCGGCGTGGACGGCATCCGGGATATTGCCATCCGCAACGGCAAGATCGCAGCGCTCGCGCCGGACATCCTGCCGACCAGTGCGAAGGAGGTGGTCGACGTCGGCGGCAAGCTCGTGCTGCCCGGACTGATCGACACCCACGCGCATGTCTATCAGTATGTCTCCGGCCGCTTCGGCATGAATGCCGACATGGTCGGCGTGCAGTCGGGCGTGACGACGCTGGTCGATCAGGGCGGACCGTCCTGCATGACGCTGCCCGGCTTTCGTCATTTCATCGCGGAGCCCGCGGCCTCGCGCGTCTATGCGTTTCTGTCCGCCTATCTCGTCGGCGGGCTCGAGGGCCATTACTATCCGAAACTCTACAGTCCGGACGGTGTCGATATCGATGCCACCGTCAAATCGGCGACGGCCAATCTCGACATCGTGCGCGGCATCAAGGCGCACGCCGAGATCGGCGGCTTCGCGCGCTGGGGCATCCGGGTCATCGAGATGGCGGCGGAGATCGGCAAGCGTGCCGATCTGCCGGTCTATGTGCATTTCGGCCAGCTCTGGGGGCTGCCCGAGAGCGGCGCCAACGGCGAGGACGCGGACACCATCCTGACGCGCGTGATTCCGCTCTTGCGCGAGGGCGACATTCTCGCCCATCCGTTCACGCGCCATCCGGGCGGCTTCGTCAACCGCGAGGGCGAGGTGCATCCGGTGATCCAGGCCGCGCTCGACCGTGGCCTGAAGGTCGACGTTGGTCACGGCAGTCACTTCTCCTATCGGCTTGCGAAGAAGGCGATTGCCGCCGGCATCATTCCGACCACGCTGGGCGCCGACATTCACGGCTACAACACCCATGTGCCCGCCCCGGCCGGGACGCCCGACGAGCACGAGGACGAGGAGAACCATCCGTTCGCGGGGCAGGCCAAGTTCAGCCTGGTCCAGGCGATGAGCTCGATGATGGCGCTCGGCCTGTCGCTGGAGCAGGTGGTGCCGATGGTCACCTCCAATCCGGCCAAAATGCTCGGCCGCAGCGCAGAGATTGGCGCGCTCAAGGTTGGCATGGACGCCGACGTCTCGGTGCTCGCGGAGAAGAACGGCCGCTTCGTCCTCAAGGACAACGAGAAGAACGAGGTGATCGCCGAGCGTCTGCTGCAGCCGGCGTTCTGCCTGCGTGCCGGCACGCGCTTCGACGCGGTCGCGCCGATCCTGCCGCAGGCCGTTGCGGCATAGGCCGCGCGGTGAAGGAGAACGCGGAGTTGCGCAACGAGCGAGAGTTTCCTTCAGGCAGATCCGGGCAGGGCGTCGGCGCACGGCTGCCGCGGAAGGAGGACGACCGCCTGATGCGCGGCCGCGGCCAGTTCGTCGGCGATATCAGGCTTGCGGGTCTTCAGGACGTCGCCTTCGTGCGCAGCCCGCTGGCGCATGCACGCATCCGCGGCATCCACGTGCCCGAGCGCTATCGTGGCCATGTCTTCACGGCGGCGGATCTTGTCGGCGTCAAACCGATCCGCGCGGTATCCGGACTTCCGGGCTTCAAGATTTCGGAGCAGCCGGTGCTGGCCTCCGGCAAGGTGCGCCAGGTCGGCGAGCTCGTTGCGATGTGCGTCGCACCGACGCGCGCCGAAGCCGAGGACATCGCGGCATCGGTGACGCTCGACCTCGACGAACTCCCCGCGGTCTACGACATGCTGAAGGCGCGTGAGYCGGGCTCTGCGCTGGTGCACGAGCATTGGGGCGACAATGTCTTCTTGGAGACCAATTACGAGGTCGACATCTCCGCCGCGCTGGACGCGCCGATCAAGGTGACGCGCGAGATCTCGACGGCGCGGCAATGCATGTCGCCGCTCGAAGGCCGCGGCGTGGTTGCGACCTTCGATTCGAGGCTCGACCAGCTCACGCTGCATTCGGCAGCCCAGATGCCGCACATCACGCGCAGCGGCCTTGCCGAATGTCTCGGCATGGAGGAGGGCCAGATCCGTGTCATCTCGCCCGACGTCGGCGGTGGATTCGGCCACAAGGGCATTTTGCTGCCCGAAGAGGTCTGCCTGTCCTGGCTGACGATGCAGCGCGGTCACCCCGTGCGCTGGACCGAGGACCGCCGCGAGCATCTCGTCGCCAGCTCCAATTGCCGCGAGCACCATTACAAAATCACGCTCTACGCCGATCGCGACGGCACGTTGCGCGGCATCGATTGCGAGGCGACGGTGGATTCCGGCGCCTACTCGTCCTATCCGTTCTCGGCCTGCCTCGAAGCCGCGCAGGTCGCGAGCATCCTGCCGGGTCCGTACAAGATGCCGGCCTATCGCTGCCGCACCTTTTCGGTGGCCACCAACAAATGCCCGATTTTGCCCTATCGCGGCGTGGCACGCACCGGCGTGTGCTTTGCGCTGGAGTTGATGCTCGACCTCGTGGCGCTGGAGGCCGGTCTCGAGCCCGGCGAGGTGCGGCTGCGCAATCTGGTGCGGCCGGAGCAGATGCCGTTCGACAACATCACGAAGAAGCATTTCGACAGCGGCGATTATCCGGAAGCGATGCGGCGCGCGCTGGCCGCGATCGATATCGAGGCCATTCGCGCGAAGCAAAGCCAGGGCGAGACCGGCGGCCGGAGGATCGGCGTCGGCGTCTCCATCTATTGCGAGCAGGCCGCGCACGGCACGTCGGTCTATTCCGGCTGGGGTATTCCGATGGTGCCGGGCCATGAGCAGGCGTCGGCGCGGCTGACGCCGGACGGTGGCCTCGAGCTGCGCGTGGGCGTGCATYCGCACGGGCAGGGCATGGAGACGACGCTCGCCCAGGTCGCGCATGAGATGCTGGGCATAGACGTCGCCAAGGTGCGCATCATCCTCGGCGACACCGCGATGACGCCCTATTCGACCGGCACCTGGGGCTCGCGTTCGATGGTCATGGCGGGCGGCGCGGTGGCAACCGCCTGCCGCGAGCTCGGCGAACGTGCGCGGCGCATCGGTGCCAAATTGTTGCAGCATGATCCGGCTTCGGTCGTCCTGCAGAATGGCGAGGTGCGCGGCGTCAATGGCAGCGTCAGCCTGAAGGCGATCGCCCACACCTGGTATCGCCGCCCGCAGGATTTGCCGGCTGACGTCGATCCCGGCGGCCTCGAAGTGACGCAGGGCTACAAGCCCGTGCGCGACAGCGGGACATTCAGCTACGCCGCGCATGCCGCCGTCGTTGCGGTCGATCCTGATCTCGGCGAGGTCGAGATCCTCGACTACGTGATCGTCGAGGACGGTGGCGTGCTCGTCAATCCGCTGGTCGTCGACGGCCAGATCTATGGCGGTCTTGCCCAGGGGATCGGCACCGCGCTCTACGAAGAGATGCCGTTCGATACCTCCGGCCAGCCGCTCGCGACCACGTTGGCCGACTATCTGCTTCCCGGCGCGACCGAAGTTCCGGCGGCGCGTCTCGACCACATGGAGACGCCATCGCCCTACACGCAGTTCGGCGTGAAGGGCATCGGCGAGGGCGGAGCGATCGCGCCGCCGGCCGCGATCGCCAACGCCGTCAACGATGCGCTGCGGCCGCTCGGTGTCGAGCTGATGCAGTCGCCGATCACACCCCATCGCGTCGTCGCGGCCGTGCTGGCCGCGCGCGCCGCCGAAAGGACCGCGGCATGAAGCCTGCGCCTTTCAGCTATGAGCGGCCGCGCGATCTCGATGCGGCGCTGTCGATGCTTGCAGCAAGCAACGGTTCGGCGAAGATCATCGCCGGCGGCCAGTCGCTCGGCCCGATGCTGAACTTGCGGCTGCTGCAGCCGGAACTGATCGTCGACATCTCCGGTCTTGCCGAACTCAAGCAAGCGGAGCTTCGCGGCGGCGAACTCGTGCTCGGCGCGCTGGTCACGCACGCCGACATCGAGGATGAACGCACGCCCGATGTGACCCGTGGCGCCATGCGCGGCGTTGCGGCCAATATCGCCTATCGCGCGGTGCGCAACCGCGGCACGATCGGCGGCTCGCTCAGCCACGCCGATCCCGCCGCGGACTGGATTTCGGCGCTCGCCGCTCTAGGCGCGCGGGTCACGCTGCGCAGCCTTGCCGGTGTGCGTACGATGGCTGTCGAGGCGTTTGTCGTCGGTGCGCTTGAATCGGCGCTGCACGCCGGCGAGATCGTCGAGGCCGTTCATGTGCCGGCGCGGGTGGTCTCGGCGCATTGGGGCTATGCCAAGAGCTGCCGCAAGACCGGCGAGTTTGCCCATGCCATCGGTGCGGTCCTGGTCGACCCGGCTGCCGCCACCGCCCGCGTCGTGATCGGTGCGATCGACACAGTGCCGATCGTCGTGACCGATGCAGCGGAGCTGTTCGGCGGACGGGTCGCCGCCGACTACAAGCGGCGTTTCGATGCCCGTGTCGCGGATGGTCTGCTTGCGAAGGCCGGCATCAGCGACGCCGTGCAGCGGCATATCCATGTGAGCGTGTTGCAACGTGCCGTTCATGAGGCCGCGGCATGAACACGATCGCCCTCAACGTCAACCGGCGTGCGGTGGAGGTTCTGGCGGAGCCGCGCACCAGCCTCGCCGATTTCGTCCGCGACAGGCTCGACCTGACCGGCACCCATCTCGGCTGCGAGCACGGCGTGTGCGGCGCCTGCACCGTGCTGCTCGACGGCGTGCCGGCGCGGTCCTGCATCACCTATGCGGTGGCCTGCCAAGGCGCTGATATCACCACGATCGAAGGCCTCGACGAGGACGAGGTCATGGTCGAGCTGCGCGCCGCCTTTACACGGGAGCATGCGCTGCAATGCGGCTATTGCACCCCGGGGATGCTGGTCTCCGCGCGCGACCTGGTGCTGCGTCTGCCCGACGCCGATGAACGGCGGATCCGGGTCGGTCTCAGCGGCAACCTCTGCCGCTGCACCGGCTACGTCGGAATCGTGCGGGCGGTGCAGTCCGTGATCGAGGCCCGGCGTGCGCGCAACATCGCGCCGCAAGCCGATGGCGGCCGGACCATCCTTGGTCCCGCCGGTTCGGGGCGGGCCGTGTCTGATGGAAACGGACAGCCGCTGCGGCCTGCGCGGCAGGAGTTCGCGCCGGCATTGGACATCTCCGCACCGGCCGTCATTCCGGACTTCGTTCCGGCCACTGTTCTCGATCAGCGCTGCACGCTGCCGCACGCGCCGGCAAAAGTGTTTGCGATGTTCGAGGATATCAAGGGCATCGCAGCCTGCCTTCCCGGCGTGTCACTGACGGCGCCGCCAAGCCCGGAGCGCGTCGAAGGCGCGATCCGCGTCAGGCTCGGGCCGATCGCTGCGGCCTTCGAGGGGGTCGCGCGCGTCGAACGCGATCCCGTGACGCTCTCCGGCCGCATCATTGGCATCGGCACGGATCGTCGCAGCCACTCGGCGACGCAGGGTGAAATCCGTTATCGCCTGGTGCCGATCGACGACGGCCGTGCGACCGCCGTCGAACTGTCGATCGGCTACACGCTCACGGGAATGCTGGCCCAGGTCGGGCGTCCCGGCCTGGTACGCGATCTTGCCCGGCGCCTGGTCGCGGACTTCGCCGGCAATCTCGACCGCCACATGTCGGGTGCATCGCCGGGAGAGGCGGTCCCGGCGGAGCTCAGCGGCTTGTCGATCATTTCGGGCGTGTTGCGCGCCCGGGTCGCGCGCGTTTTCGGTCGTTTCTTTGCCAGCCGGGACAGGTCGGGATGACGGATCGGCGTGTCCGCACATCGCGGAGCGACGAAGTTTGCAGTGCCTAGGGATCAACAGCGTGGGATTTGGAGAGACAACATGACACGAGCACTTGGATTCGTTCCGGCAGTCGCGCTGGCGGCAGCCTTGTTCGGCGGCGCGGCACAGGCGCAGACCATCAAGATCGGTGTCAACGAGCCGCTCACCGGCGCATTCGCGGCGTCCGGCACCTACGTCGTCAACGGCGCCAAGATCGCCGCCGACGAGATCAACGCCAAGGGCGGCATTCTCGGCAAGAAGATCGAGCTCGTGATCGAGGACAACAAGAGCAATCCGACCGAGGCGGCGGCCGTTGCCGAGAAGCTCATCACCAGCGACAAGGTGCCGGTCCTGATGGGCGCCTGGGGCTCGAGCCTGACGCTCGCGGTGATGCCGAAGCTGATCGAGTATGAAACGCCCATGGTGGTCGAGACTTCGTCCTCGGGCAAGATCACGACGACGGGCAATCCCTTCATCTTCCGCATCTCGCCGCCCTCGGCGGTCGAGGCCGCGGCGTTCAAGGGCATCGTCGACAAGCTCGCGCTGAAGAAGGTGGACTTCCTCGTCATCAACAACGACTGGGGCCGCGGCACCGCCGAGGACTTCAGCAAGATGATGAAGGACAAGGGCATCACGATCGGCCTGGTCGAAACCATGGACCAGGGCGCGCAGGACATGAGCGCGCAGCTCTCCAAGATCAAGAGCTCGGAGTCCGAGACCGTCATCGTCACGACCGCCGTCGATCAGCTCACGCTGATCTTCAAGCAGGCGGCCGCGCTGGGGCTGAAGAAGCGCATCATCACCACCGGCGGCTCGCAGAATCCGGACCAGATCATCGCCCAGGCGGGCGCCGCGGCCAACGGCACCATGCATCTGACCACCTTCCTGCCCTGGTTCCCCGACAAGACGCCGAACCCGGAAGCCACCAGCTACTTCATCGCCGAATGGAAGAAGCGCGGGTTCGACTTTGCCGGCTGCACCGAGAGCTTCCGCGGCTATGACGGCATCCGCACCGCCGCTGCCGCAATCGAGAAGGCGGGCAAGGCGGAACCTGCGGCCATCAAGGCGGCGATGTGGGACATCAAGCTGAAGGGCCTCAACGGCGACATCGTGTTCCGCAAGTCCGGCCCCGAGGGCAAGGAAAGCGGGCAGAGCCAGCCGAACGTCTATCTGATCGAGATCAACGAGGGCAAGGTCGAGATGAAGACGCTCTGACGTCGCGCAAGTTCTGGGGGAGGGCAGCGCACCCCGCCCTCCCGATGCGCACCTTAATAATTTGGGACCAGCCTTGGGCGAGTTTCTCCAGCATCTGATCAACATGCTCGTGCTCGGCGGCACCTATGCGCTGCTGGGCATCGGGCTCACGCTGATCTTCGGCATCATGAACGTGGTGAACTTCACGCATGGCGTGCTGTACACGTTCGGCGCCTACATCATGTTCATCGTGGTGCAACAGCTCGGGCTGAACTTCTTCCTCGCCTTGCCCGTGGCCGTGCTGGCCGGATGGCTGCTGGGTGCAGCCATCGAGCTGACGCTGCTCCGGCCGCTGCGCGGCTCCGACATCGACACCACGATGCTGGTCATGATCGGCGCCTGGATCGCGATGCAGTCGGGCACGCTGTGGATCTGGGGCGGCGTCGCCAAATCGGTGGCAACGCCATTCCCTGAGGCGCCGCTGGTGCTCGGGCCGGTGTCCGTGTCCTGGCTGCGCCTGTTCGTCCTGGCGGCAGCGGCAATGCTGATCGTGGTGACGTACCTCGTGATCAACCGGACCAGACTTGGCCGTGCCATGAGGGCAACGTTCCAGGACCACGACACGGCGTCGCTGATGGGCGTCAACGTCGATCTGATCTACACCTCGACCTTCGCGATCGGCTCGAGCCTTGCGGCGGTCGCGGGGGCGCTGCTCGGGCCGGTCTACGTGATCTTCCCGCAAATGGGCGATCTCGCCGCAGTCAAGGCGTTCGCCATCGTCATCCTCGGCGGTCTCGGCAACATCACCGGCGCGGTGATCGGCGGATTCATTCTGGCCTTGGCCGAGGAGCTCGGCGCCGGCTATGTCTCCTCCGGCTATCGCGACGCCATGGGCTTTGTGATCATCATCGCGGTGCTGATCTTCAAGCCGACCGGCCTGTTCGCGCGCGCGGAGCGCGTCGGATGAGGATCGCCATCACCATCCTCGCCGTCGCAGCCCTTGCCTCGGTGCCGCTCTGGCTGCGCGATCCCTATCTCCTGAACGCGCTGATCACGACCGGCATCTTCGTCATCGGCGCGATGAGCCTCAACCTGCTGCTCGGCTTCACCGGCCAGCTCAGCCTCGGTCACATCGCCTTCTTCGGCATCGGCGCCTATGTCAGCGCGCTGACATCGCTCGGTTTCGACGCCGGTCTGCCCGGAGGTCTGCGTCTGGTCCACGAGCCCTGGCCGCCGATCGCAGGCTTCGTGCTCGCGATCATCGTCGCCGGGCTGTGCGGCTATTTTGTCGGCCTGCTCTCATTCCGGGTCCGCGGCGCTTATTTCGTCATTGTCACGATCTCCTTCGCCGAAGTGGTCCGGCTGGTGGCGCTGAACTGGGTCGAGCTGACGCAGGGCCCGCTGGCGCTGACCAACATTCCCTCCATTGCGCTCCCGTTGCCCGGCTTTGGCGAACTGACGCTGCGTACCAAGCTGCACAACTACTACCTCGTGCTGGCGGTGGCGCTCATCGCCTACCTCCTGATCGCGCGGCTCGTTCATTCGCATTTCGGCCGCGCCATGCGCGGGCTGATGGAGAATGAAACGCTGGCCGTCTCCGTCGGCATCGACGTGACCAAGACGCTGACACTGGCGGCCGTGATATCAGCCGCGATTGCGGGCGCGGCCGGCAGCCTCTATGCCCACTATATCCGGATCATCGATCCCGAAGTGTTTGCCTTCATCAACACCGTCACCATGGTGATCATGGTCATCAGCGGCGGCAAGGGCTCGCTGGCTGGCCCCGTTGTCGGCGGCCTGATCTTCGGGCTGTTGCCGGTCGCACTGCGTCCGATCATGGCGCCGGAAGCGCAGTGGATCGTCTATGGCGGCGTGCTGATTGCCATCCTGTTCGTGCTGCCCCGCGGCATCGTGCCGTCGCTCGCACAGCGATTTGTCGGGCGAGGGCGCAAGACGACGGCGCTGACGCCGGTCGCGCTCACCGAGACCGGCGTCAAGGAGCGGGCGTGATGACGGGGCGCGCCGTTGCCATGACGATCGAGCAGGTCGCGGTCCGCTTCGGCGGGCTGGTCGCGATCTCCGACATGAACTTCACCGTGGGCGAGGGTGAGATCGTCAGCCTGATCGGACCGAACGGCGCCGGCAAGACCACCGCCTTCAACGTCATGACCGGCTTTCTGGAGCCGAGCGCCGGCCGCGTCACCTATCAGGGCACCGAGCTCACCGGTTTGAAGCCGCATCAGATCGCCGATCTCGGCCTGATCCGGACGTTCCAGCGCACCAGCGTTTTCCCGAATGACACGGTCTACGACAATCTTCTCATCGGGCTGCACCGCCAGGGCCGGGTCGGGCTGCTTGACGCCATCCTCGGCATGCCGCGTGCGCGCGCCGCGGAGCGCAAGCTGCGGCAGCGCGCGAGCGAGCTGATCGAATGGGTCGGCCTCGAACGCCGCGCCCACGATGCTGCCGGCTCGCTGTCCTACGGCGAGCAGCGTTTGGTCGGCGTCGCGCTGGCGCTCGCGGCAGAGCCATCGATGCTGCTGCTCGACGAGCCGGTCTCGGGCATGAATGCCTCGGAAACCCACAGGTTCGTCGAGCTGATCCGCGGCATCCGCGACCGCGGCATCACCATCCTGCTGGTCGAGCATGACATGCCGATGGTGATGACGGTCTCGGATCGCATCGTGGTGTTGAACTACGGCCGCATCATCGCCGAGGGGACGCCCGACGTGATCCGTAACGATCCGGCGGTGATCGAGGCCTATCTCGGACATGGAGCGGCGCGTGCTTGAGATCCGCGACATGGTGTGCGGCTATGGCGGCGTCACCGCGCTGCGCGGCATCTCGCTGGAGGTGAAGGCCGGACAGCTGGTGGCTCTGATCGGCGCCAACGGCGCCGGCAAGAGCACGACGCTGCGCGCGATTTCGGGACTGGTGCCGCCGCGCTCGGGGCAGATGCTGTTTGACGGCATCGACATCACCGCGGCGAAGCCGCCGCGCGTGCTGGCGAGCGGCATTGCGCATTGCCCGGAAGGCCGGCGGGTGTTTCCGCATATGAGCGTCGAGGAGAACCTCGACATGGGGGCTTACCTCCGGAGCGGTTCGGGCGAAATCGCGGCCGATCGCGACCGCATCTACCTGGAATTTCCGCGGCTTGCCGAACGGCGCCGCCAGGCGGCGGGTACGCTGTCCGGCGGTGAGCAGCAGATGCTCGCGATCGGGCGTGCGCTGATGTCGCGGCCACGGCTGATCATGTTCGACGAGCCCTCGCTCGGGCTTGCTCCCAACATCGTCGAACGTACCTTTGCGATCATCCGTCGCATCCGCGACGCCGGCACCACGGTGCTTCTGGTCGAGCAGAACGCGTTCGCCGCGCTCGACATGTGCGACCACGCCTATCTGCTCGAGAGCGGCCGCATCGTGTTGTCCGGCGCAGGCTCCGAGCTGATCGAGAACGAGCATGTGCGGAAGGCCTATCTCGGTGGATGACGCGTCTGTCCGCCCGGACGGGCATGGGTGGATTCCGGTTTGCGACCTCAGCCGGCTGAAGGCAGAGAGCATCGTCCGCGTCGCCGGGCTCGATATGCTCGTGATCTGGAACGACGGCGAGGTCACCGCCTGCGAACGCGCGTGCCCGCACGAGCAGGCGGATCTCGGCCTTGGACATGTTGCGGTGGGCCGGCTGGTTTGTCCGCGTCACGCAGCATCGTTCGATTTGCGCGACGGCAGCATTTCTTCGGGCTGGCCAAGTCCGCCGTTGCGGCTCTATCCGGTCCGGGTCACGGGAGAGCAGGTCTGGATTGATGCGGGGGCGGGACAGTCGGGGCGATGATGGCATTCTGCCCCTGTTTTGCCCGACGTGTCAAAGCCTCGCGCGACGTGGATTTGCCTTTAGAAGCGGCGTGGATTCGTCTTTAGAAACAAGGGCAGTCCTACTGTGCATGGGGTTGTTTTCGCGTTTTTTAATCCAGCAACCGGCGGACAGCGTCCACCAGAATGCCGTCAGGGCGACGCAACGCCTCAAGGATCGTGAAATGGTCGGCGCCCTCGACCGGGATCAGTTTGCCGGGCGCCTTCGCGGCCGCGCGCTTGTCGTCGAAATTGATTGAATCGAGCACGAGGGCCGGAAGCTCGACGGTGCCGTAGGCGATGTCGAGCCGCTTGTGCGTCACGGGCAGGCGAAGCGGCGAGAGCGTGGCGACTTCCTCGTCCGTCAGCTTCAGCGCGTTGTTGAGCCCGGTATCGCGGATCGGCGCCAGATCGTAGACGCCGGACATTGCCAGTCCGGCATGGACACGCGGATGGTCCAGTGCCATCGCCACGAGGTGGGCGCCCGCCGACCAGCCCGACAGGACGACCGGCCCGGCGATGCCATAGGATGCGCCATGCGCAGCGAGCCAGTCGAGCGCCCTGGGGATTTCTGCGACGATCTCGGTCAGGGAAACCTGGGGCGCCAGCGAGTATCCGGGGATCGCAACCGACCAGCCATGCGCGGCGACGCCTTCGACCAGCATGGCGAACAGCTCGCGCGAATTGCGCTGCCAATAGCCGCCATGCAGGAACACCAGGCAGGGCGCATCAGGCTGCGCGGCCGGGTAGAGGTCGATCTTGTTGTTCGCCCGCTCGCCGTAAGGCAGATCGAGATGCGATGTCAGGCTCTTCCGCAGCCGTCCCGAAGCTTCATTGCGCTCGGCGATCAGGGCCGCGCTGTTCTTGACGGCGCTGTTGTTGTCATAGGCGGCGTCGCGCTCCGCCTGGGCAAGCGCGGACCAGTTGGTGCGGGGATCGAGCGGCCGATTTGGCGAACGGGTCTCATCTACCATGGAGTCTCCGGGGCGGCATGCGATGACCCACCGTAGCTGCGATCGGCCTTGCTCACTCCTGTCTGCCACGAATCCTGTTGGAGTTGAACATCAACCGCGGGCGGTCGAAGCATGCGTGTGCTGCAATCCCTTCAACCCTGGCGGCGCAGAAACCCCGTGATCGTGACCTTCTCCCAGATCCCGGCCGCGGCAAAGGGGTCCGCGCCGTTGAAGGCTTCGACCTCTGCGCGGCTCGAGGCCTCGATCAGGAACAGGCTGCCGATCATGGTCGCGCCGTCGTCGGAGACGAGGGGTCCCGACATCACGATCTTGACGCCAAATTTTGAGGTGTCGCTCAGGAAGGCCTTGTGAGCGTCATAGTTGGCGAGCCGGGTCGGAAGCGCGCCGGCGCGGTCGAGAGCGTGGATTGCGAACAGCATGGTGTCTCCGGTTCTTGGGACGGCCGCGAGGAAGCGGCCGTCCGGGTCTGTCGTGATTGGCTGGCTTATTTGCCGCCGAGCTTGCCGGCGTCCTCGAAGGTCGGGCAGGTCCGTTGCTCCAGCGGCACGTCGAACGGCTGGTAATTGTCCTTGGTGATGACCGTCGGTTTCAGCACGATCTCGTTGATGACCGGCTGGTTGCGCAAGCTGCGGATCGCCATCATGGTGCCGAGGCAGCCTTGCGCAAATCCGTTGTAGTCGCCGCTCGCGAGCAGCTTGCCGGACTTGATCGCATCGATCGCCTCCTTGGTGCCGTTGATGCCGATCACCTGCGCCTTGCGGTTGGCGCCGTCGAGGGCCTCGATCGCGCCGACCGCCATGGCGTCGTTGGCGGCCAGCACGCCGTCGATCTGCGCGTTCGACTGCATCAAATTCTCCATCACCTGGAGCGCCTGGAGCCGCTGGTAATTGCCTGGCTGCGAGGCCAGGAGTTTTGCGCCGGCGTTCTCCTTCAGCGCGTCGTTGAAGCCTCTGACACGGTCGACATTGGTCAGCGAGCCCTTGACGCCCTCGATGATGACGATGTTGCCCTTGCCGCCGAGCGTCTTCAGCAGATGGCGCGCGGTCTCGAGCCCGAGGCTGTAATCGTCGGCGCCGACGAAGGACAGGAATTTGCCGCCGGCGGAGCGGTCGGTGATGTTGACCACCGGGATCTTGGCGTCGTTGATCTTCTCGACGCCCGGCACCATCGCCTTGTAGTCGACCGGCGTGAAGACGATGGCGCTCGGCTTCTTCACCACGACGTCCTCGATCTGGCTGAGCTGCTCGGGGATCGAATCCGGCTTGGTTGGGATGTATTGCAGCGTCTTCGCGTTCAGCGCCTTCGCCATGTTGTCGGCGCCGACCCGCACCGTCTGGAAGAACGGGTTGGTCTGGTTCTTGGTGAAGACGGCGATGGTCTCGCCGTCGGCGCGGGCCTGCGTGGTGAGTGCCGCGGCCATCAGCAGCGGCAGCGCCAAATAAGACGTCACGTAGCCCAGTTTCTGTTGTCTCATGTTGCCTCCATCCCTCGTTTTGCTTGTTGGATTTTTCAAGTACTCGTTACGCGCGGCGGCGCGTCTTCATGTCGAGCCAGACCGCGAGAATGACGATGATTCCGGTGACGAGCGGCTGCCAGTTGGCGCTGACCGACAAGAGGTTCATGCCGTTCAGGACCAGCGTCAGGATCAGCGCGCCGATGAAGGTGCCGAACACGGTGCCGACACCGCCGAACAGCGAGGTGCCGCCGATCAGCACGGCCGCGATCGCCGGCAGCGTCAGGCTTTCGCCGATGTCGGCCTCTGCCGAATTGAGCCGCGACAGGAAGATGATCGAGGCAAGGCCCGCCATGGTGCCGGAGACGGCGTAGACCAGCAGCAGGCGGCGCGCGACCGGGATGCCGGAGAGCCGTGCCGCGACCGGATTGGCGCCGATCGCATAGATCTCCTGGCCCCAGATCGTTCGCTGGGCAAACAGCGTCCCGATCCCAAGGAACACCAGCAGCAGGTAGACCGGGATGGGCAGTCCGAACAGATAGCCGCTGCCGATCTGGCGGAAGCCTGCCGGGAAGCCGTGCAGGGTCTCGCCCGCCATGTACCAGTAGGTGAGGCCGTTCAGCACCCAGAGCATGCCGTAGGTGGCGATGAAGGAGGGGATGCGCAGCGCGGTGACCATCACGCCGTTGAGCAGCCCGACGATGCCGCCGCAGGCGAGCCCGGTGAGGATACCAAGCGCTGGCGAGCCGGTCTTGTGGATCACGGTGCCGGCGATGCAGGCCGACAGCGCGACATTGGCGCCGACGGAGAGATCGAGGCCCGCGGTCAGGACCACGAGGGTCAAGCCCGAGGCGATGAAGAAGGTCAGGCTCGCCTGCCGGAGCACGTTGAGGATGTTGCCGAGGCTCAGGAAGGAATCGCTGAGCACGGCCAGCACCGCGCAGATCAGCAGCGCCGCGAGCAGGCGATAGAACACCTGGATCGCGTCCTGCGACAGGAAGGAGCGGGGCGGCACGATCGCCTCTTTGCTGATGTCGGTCATGCGCGGCTCCGCAGGCCGTCGAGGAACAGTGCGACGATGACGAGGACGCCGACGCTTGCGACCTGCACCGAGGAGGGCATCGAGATCAGGTTGAGCCCATTGCGCAGCACGCCGACCGCGATCACGCCGAGCAACGTGYCGAGCAGCCAGCCATTGCCGCGCTCGAAGGAGGTGCCGCCGACCGCCACCGCGGCGATGGCATCGAATTCAAGGCCGAGGCCAGCGGTCGGATGGCCGGAGTTCATCCTTGCGGTCATCAGCAGGCCGGCGATGCCGGCCATGGCACCGCCGATCGCATAAACCGCGATCAGCAGCCGGTTCGGCGAGAGGCCGGCATAACGCAGCGCCTCGCGGTTGCCGCCGAGCGCAAAGATGTAGGTGCCGAAGCGGGTGTGATAGAGCAGCGCGTGGAACGCTGCGTAAGTCACCAGCGCCATCACGATCGGGACCGGCACACCCAGAAGCGTCGCCGAATAGATGTCGCGCACGCTGTGGGGAATGCCGACCACGCTCTGGCCGTCACTCACGATCAGCGACAGGCCTTGCGCCATGCCGAGCGTGCCGAGCGTCGCGACGAAGGGCGGAATGCCGACAATCGCGACCAGCCAGCCGTTGACGGTGCCGAAGGCGGCCCCGACCAGCAGGCCGGCGCCCAGGCCCAGCAGCATCGACTTGGTCGCGAGCGACACGATGGCGACGCAGAGCGAGGTCAGCGTCAGCACCGCGCCCATCGACAGGTCCAGCCCCTCGGTCATGATGATCAGGGTCATCGGCAATGCGAGCATGGTCAGGATCGTCGACTGCACCAGCACGTTGGAGAGGTTGGCGACCGACAGGAATCCGGGCGCGATTGCGCCGAACAGCGCGATCAGGAGCACCAGCACGATGGCAACGCCGGGAATGCGTTGCAGCGGATTGGGCTGTGAAACGACCGCGGCCTCACGCATGATGCATCCCCAGTCGCACGATGTTCTCCTCGGTCAATTCGTTGCGGGTCAGATGGCCGGCAATGCGGCCCTCGCGCATCACATAGGCGCGGTCGCAGACATGGCAGATCTCGACCTGCTCGGACGAGATCATCAGGGCGGCTGCGCCTTCCGCGACCAGCCGGTCGATCAGTGCAAAAATCTCGGACTTGGCGCCGATGTCGATGCCCCGCGTCGGCTCGTCGAAGATGAAAAGCTTCGAGCCGGCCGCCAGCCACTTGCCGATCACGACCTTCTGCTGGTTACCACCGGAGAGCAGTCCGACGGTCTGCCGCGCGCTCGGCGTGGCGATCCTGAGCTGCCGGATCAGGCCGTCCGACGTGCGCTGTGCGCTACGCCGGTCGAACAGGCCGCTCGGAAACAGTTTTCGCAGCGCCGACACCACCAGATTGTCGCTCACCGACCGCAACAGGGCGAGGCCCTCGCTCTTGCGGCTCTCCGGGACCAGCGCGATGCCGCGGCGTGCGGCGAGGTCGGGCTCGCCGGAAATGGCCTTGCCGTCAAAGATGATCTCGCCGGAATTGACGGGATCGGCGCCGAAAATGGCCCGCGCAACCTCGCTGCGACCCGAGCCGACCAGGCCGCACAGGCCGACAATCTCGCCCCGGCGCACCTCGATGTTGATGTCGGAGATACCGGTCGACGAGGAGAGGCCCTTGACCTCGAGCAGCAATTCGCCGGGCTTGTCGGCAAAATTGCGCGGATAGGTCATGTCCACGGTGCGGCCGACCATCATGCGGACGAGCTGGTCCGGCGTGACGTCGGCGGGGCGGACGCCGTCGATGCGGCGGCCGTCGCGCAGCACCGTGATGCGGTCGCCGAGCGCGAACACCTCGGCCATGCGATGCGAGATATAGACGATCGACACGCCGTCGGCTTTGAGCCGCGCGATCAGCGCGAACAGGAGCTCGGTCTCGCGGTCGGATAGCGCCGCCGTCGGCTCGTCCATGACCAGGATGCGCGCATTCTGGCTGATCGCTTTCGCGATCTCGACCATCTGCTGCTGCGCTACGCCGAGCTTGTCGACGGTGGTGGAGGGATCGATCTCGAAGCCGATCATATCGAGCACGCGCTTGGCGTCGGCCAGAATCTTGCGGCGGTCGATCGTGCTGGGGATGCGGCCCATTGGCTCGCGGCCGAGGAAGATGTTCTGCGCGATGTCGAGATAGGGGACGAGCGAGAATTCCTGGAAGATCACGGCGATGCCGAGCTTCTGTGCATCGGCCGTCGAGTTGATCGCGACCTTCTCGCCCTTGTGGTAGAACTCGCCGGCGTCGGCGCTGTAGGCGCCGCACAGCACCTTCATCAGGCTCGACTTGCCGGCGCCGTTCTCCCCTAACAGCATGTGGACTTCGCCGGGGAAGACGGCAAAGGACACGTCGTCCAGCGCCTTGACGCCGGGAAACTCCTTGCTGATGCCGCGCAGCTCGAGCAGTGGCGTGGGCGAGGGCGCAGTGGCCAGTGCCGCGGTGCTCATGCGTGTGCTCCCGCAAAAATCTTGCCGGGATTCATCAATCCATTGGGATCGAGGGCCGTCTTGATCGACCGCATCACGTCCACGGCCTCGCCGAGCTCGTCGGCGAGATAGTCGATCTTGCCGAGCCCGATACCGTGCTCGCCGGTGCAGGTGCCGTCCATGGCGATGGCGCGCGCGACCATGCGCGCCTGAAGCGCCTTGGCGCCTTCGCTCTCCTCCGGCTTTGCCGGATCGATCAGGATCAGCATGTGGAAATTACCGTCGCCGACATGGCCGACGATCGGAGCGGTGAAACCGTGCTCGTCCGCGTCCCGCCGCGTCTCGGTCAGGCATTCCGCGAGCCTTGAGATCGGCACGCAAACATCGGTGATCACGGCGCGCGCGCCGGGCCGCAAGCCCAGGCCGGCATAGAGCGTGTTGTCGCGGGCGTGCCAGAGCCGGCTGCGGTCTTCCTGTGCCTTGGCCCAGGCAAAGCCATGGCCGCGATGGTCGGCGGCGATCGCCTCTGCGGCCTCTGCCTGCTCGGCAACGGAGGTCTCGGAGCCATGGAATTCGAAGAACAGGGTCGGGGCTTCGCGATAGCCGAGCTTTGCGTAGGCATTGATGCCGCGCATCATGACGTCGTCGAGCAGTTCGATGCGCGCCACGGGGATCGCGGACTGGATCACGGAGATCGCGGTGTCGACGGCATCATGCAGGGTGTCGAAGCTGCAAACCGCGGCCGAGATCGCCTGCGGCACGGGATGCAGCTTCAGCGTGATCTCGGTGATGAGCCCGAGGGTGCCTTCCGCGCCGACGAACAACCGCGTCAGGTCGTAGCCGGCCGCTGATTTGCGTGCCCGTTGCGAGGTGCGAATCACGCGCCCGTCGGCCAGCACCACTTCCAGCGCCATGACGTTGTCCTTCATGGTGCCGTAGCGCACCGCCATGGTGCCGGAGGCGCGGGTGGACGTCATGCCGCCGATCGAGGCATCGGCGCCGGGGTCGATCGGGAAGAACAGGCCGGTGCCACGCAGCTCGGCATTGAGCTGCTTTCGGGTGATGCCGGGCTGCACGACGACATCCATGTCGCTCTCGTGCACCGCCAGCACCTTGTTCATGCGCGCGAAATCGAAGCAGACGCCGCCGGCGACGGAGGCCGCATTGCCCTCAAGCGAGGTGCCGGCGCCGAACGGCACGATCGGCATATTCGCGCCGGCGCAGAGCTTGACGATCGCGGCCACCTCCATCGTGGTCTCGGGGAAGACGACGATGTCCGGCGGCAGGTTGCGGTAGTGGGATTCGCTCTGGCCATGCTGATCGAGCACGGCCCGCGCCACGCTGGCACGCGGGCCGATCATGCCCGACAGGCGATCGGCCAATGCGGCTATGCTGACCCGCGGTCCCATCATCTCTCCCCGTTCGTATCCTCTCGCGGACTCTTGCCGGCCCGTTCGGTTTGTCCGGCTTAGGCCGCCTGCGCGCTGCTCGCAACCTGCTTCAGACCGAAATCATAGTTGAGGTGGAAATACGCCGCGTCCACCATGCGACCATCCGGCGCACGGCCGGGCGGGCACTGCACAAACTCGCGGATCAGGCTGTCCTTGACGCCGAACACCACGTCGCTGTCGAGATACTGGTCGCCGGCGACGAACACATGGGTCACGAGCTGCTCGAAGCCCGGCGCTGAGATCATGAAATGCACGTGCGCCGGCCGCCAGGGATGACGGCCCTGCACCTCCAGCATCTCGCCGACCGGACCGTCATGCGGGATCGGATAGGCGGCAGGCTTGATCGACCAGAAATGGAAGCGGCCGTTCTGGTCGGTGTGGAAGCGCGCGCGCATCGCGAGATCGCCGATCTTGTCGAGCTGCTGCACGTCGTAATAGCCGTCATCGTCGGAATGCCAGACGTCCACGACGGCGCCCGCAAGCGGCCGTCCGTCGACGATCGAGACCGAGCCGGTGACCAGCATCGGATCACCCTCCATGGGACCGGAGATGTCAGCGCCGTTCTGCTTCTCGGGCGAGGCCTGGACGAAGAACGGGCCGAGCACCGTGGTCTCGGTCGCGCCTTCCGGCACCGGGTGGTTGATTGCATCAACCAGCATGGAGACGCCGAGCGTGTCCGACAGCAGGATGAATTCCTGGCGCTTGTCGTCGCACATGTGACCGGTGCGGGTCAGGAAGTCGATGCCGTATTCCCATTCCTTCTGGGTCGGGCGGACCTCGCGGACGAAAGCATGAAGGTGCCGGACCAACGCTTCGCTGACCTGCTTGATCCGGGGATCAGTCGCGCCTTCGATCCGCTCGAGCACTGCGTCGGTGATCGTGTTCTCGTTGAAATTGCGCATATGTGCCTCCGTTGATCACAGTTTGGGCTCGCCGAGGCCGGACAGCCGCTCGAGATGTTTGACGGTCGCGATGAAGTCGGTGTCGCCATCGCCCTGCGCGACCAGCGATCCGTAGGTCTCTCGTACCTGCGCGGCGAGCTGCAAGGGTACGCCTACGGCTTGGCCGGCACCGAGGATGAGATCGAGGTCCTTGGCCATCTGCTTGCAGGAGAAAGTAGACTCGAAATCACGATTGCGCAGCGGCGCGGTCTTGTACTTCACCATCGGCGAAGCCACCGCGCTGTCGTCGAGCACCTTCAGAATATCCTGCCAGGCAATCCCACCCTTGCGCGCCAGCGCCAGGCTTTCCGCCATCATCGCGGCCGACACCGCGATCATCAGATTGACCGCGAGCTTGGCATAGCGCGCTTCCTCGCCCGGTCCGAGATAGGTCTGGGCGCGGGTGAAGGTTGTGAACAGCGGTTTTGCGTTTTCGAAGGCGTCCTTCGGCCCCGAGACGAAGCAGCTCAGCGCGCCGGTATGGACGATGCTGGCATTGCCGGACACCGGCGAACGAAGATAGGCAATGCCGCGGGCCTGCGCGGCGGCGTCGACTTCGGCGGAAGCCTCGACGCTCACGGTGCTGGTCTCGATCAGAACGGCGCCAGGGGCCATGGCGGCGATGAGGCCGCTGGGGCCGAGCGTCACGGCGCGCAAGACCGTATCATCGGGCAGGGACGTAACGACTGCGGCCCGTCCGATGACGGCTTCGGCCTGCGAAGCGGCGATACCGATGCCTTGCGAGCGCGCCTCGTTCAGCCGGGCGGCACTTTGGTCGAAGGCGGTCACGGCGTAACCGGCCTTGGCGACGAGCACCGACATCGGCAGGCCCATCTTGCCGATCCCGATGAAAGCGATGTTCTTCGAAGCGTCTGTCATTGCTCTCGTCCGTTGGCGCCTTCAGGCGGCGCGTCCCTGTCGTTCGATGTCCTGCACCAGTCGCCGGCCGGATTGCCCGAGCAGCTCTTTCTTGCTCTCGAGCCCTTCGGCCTGCAGCCGGCCGTTCCGTTTCTTCCAGGCGCCGCCGATCATGACCGCCTCGATATTGGCGAGGCTCGTCTGCATCACGACGGTCGCGACGGGGTCGTGCACGGGAAAGAGGTTGAGATCGGATGCGTTGATGATGACGAGGTCGGCGAGCTTGCCCGGCGTCAGCGAGCCGATCTGGCTCTCGCGGCCGAGCATGCGGGCGCCTTCCGTCGTGATCCAGCGCAGCGCCTCGCGCACGGGGATGGTGGTGGTCGCTGGAATGGTGCCGCTGTCCCGGCGCGATTCCGCATTGTCGAGCGCCCGCTGCATCGACAGCGCGACGCGAGCGGCGGAGAAGAGATCGCCGGCCAGCACGGATTCCAGATCGATGCCGATGGTGGGACGCACGCCGCGCTTGAGTAGCCGTCCGGTGATCGGAAAGCCGTGCCCCTGGATCATCTCGTTTTCGGGCGTCACCGAGAACGACACGCCGAGGTCGACCAAGCGGTCGAGGAGGTCGTCGGGCAGATCGTTGCCGTGGACGATGTTGACGCCGGCACCGACGAGGCCGGCCGCGATCAGCTTCTCCCAGCCGCCCGGCGTCTTGGCCGGGCCGCCGCCCTGGTGCATCGAGGCGATCAGCTTGAGCTCCCGCGCCATGCGGAAGTCGTGCATCGCGACGTCGAGCGTCGAATAATGCGGACCGAGAATCGCAAGCCCGAGCGTGACGAGGCCATCGCGGTCGGCGAGGGGGCCGGCCAGCAGCCGCTCGACCTCGCGGCGCGGATGCGGCACTTCCGAGAAGTGCGGCTCGCCCGGCTTCGGCTCGGGTTTGGGCGAGCCGTGAAAGAAGGCGGCGCGGATGCCGCTCTCGATCAGGCCGCGCACGGCGGCGTCGGTATGGGCGGGGGTTGGATTGTTGTGGCACCAGTCGACCAGTGTCGTGGTGCCGCAATTGATCTGGTTCAGCGCGCCGACCAGCGTCGCGATATGGATGTCCTCGGGACGGAACACTGTTGCCAGCCCGGCATGCATGCGGCGGAAATATTCGAGCAGTGTCCAGTTCGCGGCGTAGCCACGCAACGCCGTCTGCCAGGTGTGCATATGCGCGTTGATCAGGCCGGGGATGACGATGCGGCCTGTGCCGTCCACGATCTCCGTTTCGGCCGTGCCACTACCGAGGTCGATGTCGGGGCGCACGTCGACGATGCGATTGCCCTCGACCAGCACGTCGCCGGTGCGAAGATCGCCGATCGCATCATCCATGCTGATGACGGCCGCGGATTTGATCAGCGTGCGCCGCATCGCTCTAAACCGCCGCTTTGATTGCGCCTGGCTGCTCGCCGGCCCAGGCGCTCGCGATCAGGTCGCGGATGGCGCCCCGCTCGAGCGGGCGCGGATTCCAGTAGGCATTGGTGACGGCGAGATCGGCCGCCTTGTCGATGCCGCTCTCGGGCATGCCGACGTCGCGCAGCGCAAGCTTTGCATTCAGCCGTTTTGCGAGGTCGTAAAGTCCCTGCGACGCATCGGCGGCGCCGATCGCGCGCGAGATGCGCGCCATCGCATCGGGCACGGCCGGTGCGTTGTAGGCCAGCGCATGCGGCAGCACGATGGTATGGGTCTCGGCGTGCGGCAGATCGAAGGTGCCGCCGAGCGTGTGGCAGAGCTTGTGATGCAGCGCCATGCCGACGGTGCCGAGGCAGACGCCGCACAGCCAGGCACCATAGAGCGCCTCGGTGCGGGCCTCGCGGTCGTTGCTTTTGGCGGCAATGGCGGGCAGGGCACGCGCGAGTGCGCGAATGCCTTCTTCCGCCATCAGCGAGGTGACGGGATTGGTGTCGCGCGCGTAAAGCGCCTCCACGGCATGCGCGATCGCATTGATGCCGGATGTCGCGGCCAGGCTCGGCGGCAGCGTCAGGGTGAGATCGACATCGTAGATCACGGTCTCGGGCAGCACGGCCGGGTCGCGCACCGTGGTCTTGAGGCCGTTCTCGGTCTGGCCGACGATCGGCGTCATCTCGGAGCCGGCATAGGTGGTGGGAATGCAAAGCTGGTTGACGCCGGTGCGCAAGGCCAGCGCCTTGCCGAGCCCCGTCGTCGAGCCGCCGCCGAGCGAAACCACGCAGTCGGCATCGCACGCCTTCATCGCCGCGAGGGCCCGCTCCGTGACGTCAACCGGGGTGTGCATGGTGGCGCCCGGGAAAAGCCCGGCATAGAGCGGGCCGAGCGCTGCACCCAGGCTTTTGCCCTGCGCTTCCTGCTGCGGCGTCGTCAGCACCAGCGCGCGCTTGCCGCCGAGCCGCTCGACCTCGGCTTTGGCCGCGGCCAAGGTTCCGCTGCCGAACACGACGCGGCAGGGCAGGTTTTCAAAGGTGAACGAACCGATCATGTGCCGGTCTCTTTGATGGGATAATCGACCTGGAAGCGCCCGATCCGCAAGTCGCCCAGCGCCTCGCGCACCCGCAGGTGTTCGGGGTGGGTGGCATAGGCGGCAAGCGCCGCGTGATCGGTGAACTCGGAGAACAGGACGACGTCGCAGGCGTAATCGACATCGCTGACGTCGAGGCCGACTTCGATATGGGTGAGGCCTTCGATCCGGCCGCGCAGGCCTTCGAACAGGGTCTTGACCTTGACCCGGGCAGCGGAGCGCTCCTCAGGCGTCTCCCCGCGCAGCCGCCACATCACGATGTGCCTGATCGGGCCCGACATTTCCCTATTCCTCGCCTGCATCTTGCTTGTCTTCAGGCCACTTTGCCTTGCGGGATATGGAAATAAAGGCCAATAATTGTAAGTCTCTTTTTCTAAAAGTGAAAAAATGGACCGCTTGCTGCAATTGGAGGTGTTCTCCAAGACCGCCGAGCTCGGCAGCCTGTCCAAAGCCGCCGAGGCATTGCGCATGTCGAATGCCGCCGCCAGCCGCTACCTCAGTGCGCTGGAGGAGCGCCTCGCCGTTCGGCTGATCGAGCGCAATACGCGCCGGTTGTGGTTGACGGAGGCAGGGCAGGAGCTGCTGGAGCGTTGCAACCCGGTGCTGAATGAATTGGCGGAAGCCGAGGACATCGTCAGCGATCGCGCCCTGTCGCCTCAGGGCACGCTGCGCGTCACGAGCTCGCTGTCCTTTGCGGTGATCTATCTGGCGCCGATGCTGCCGGCCTTCCGCGCGCGTTATCCGAAGCTCAACATGCAGATCACCACCGCCAACCGCTACCCCGACTTCATCGAGGCGGGTATCGACGTGGCGATCCGGACGCGCGAGCAAGAGCCGGATTCCAACATCATCGTACGCCGCATCGGCCAGATGCGCCGCGTGCTCGCGGCCGCGCCGTCATATCTCGCGAGCCATGGCGAACCGGAGCAGCCCGCCGATCTCGCGCGTCACAATATGCTGGTCTACAATCTTGCGAACGACCCGTATTCCCTGCGTCTGCGCAAGAGCAGCGGTGCGCAGACCATCCGTATCACGCCGACGCTCGACAGCAATGACGGCCAGGTCATCCGCGGCGCGGCGCTGGCGGGTCTCGGCATCCTCATCCAGCCGCTCTACATCGTCCAGAGCGACATCGCCGCGGGCCGCCTCGTCCCGATCCTGATGGATTGGGAGCTGCCTCTGCTCACCATGAACGTCGCCTATCAGAATCGTGCGGGACTGCCGGCCAAGATCAGGGTTTTCTCCGACTTCCTGGTGACCTACATCCGCGAGCATTCAGAGCCGGGGATCTGGATAGACGCCACGAAATAAGTCACAAACACTCTGGAATACCGACTGCTTCGAGAAGGCATATCATTGAAAGCCAGGACATCCGGGACCGCGTGGCGGCATGCCAACATTGGCCGCCTGCTCAACAACGCAGTGCGGCGCTTCGAGGCCCGTGTGCTCGAATTGATGAGCGACAGGGGGCATGACGAAACGCGCATCGCGCATGTCGGCCTGACCCGCAATCTCGACGTGGAGGGGACGAGACTTACCGAGCTCGCCCGCCGCGCCTCGATGAGCAAGCAGGCCATGGGCGAACTGGTCGATCAATGCGCCGAGCTCGGACTGGTGGATCGCGTTGCAGATCCGACTGACCGGCGTGCCCGCATCGTCATGTTCACACCGGCCGGGCTCAAATGGCTCGACGCATTTCGTGATGCGGTCGATATCGCCGAACGGGAGATGCGCGCCGAGCTCGGCAAGGCGACGATGGATGCGATCCTGAAGGGATTGGCACTCTATGGCGAGAGGTTCGACACGCTCGACGACGCCAAGTAGTCAGGCTACTTGACGATATCGTCAGGCTACCTTACCATGCAGGATAATGCTGGTAGGGAGAAGCGTCTTGGAGACAAATCTGAGTGCCTCGGTGCTCATCGTGGGCGGCGGGCCATGCGGTCTGATGCTGGCCAACGAGCTCGGCCGCCGCGGTGTTTCCGCGATCCTGATCGACGAAAAGCCCGGAACGGCGTTCAATCCGCAGGCCAATGCGACCCAGGCCCGCTCGATGGAGCACTATCGGCGCTTGGGTTTCGCCGACGAGATCAGACGGGAAGGTCTGCCCGCCGATTATCCGACCGACGTCGCCTACTTCACGCGCTACACCGGTTATGAACTGGCGCGATTTGCGTTGCCATCATCGTCGCGTGCGAGCGAGCTCATCAAGGGGATGTCGGGCTCCTGGAGCGCCGCGGAGCTGCCGCATCGCGTCTCGCAGAAATATGTCGAGGCCGTGCTTCGCCGCCACGCCGAGCGGCTCCCCGGAATCCGGCTCGACTATGGTCATCGGCTGATCGACTACGCCGAAAGTGACGAGGGCATTGTCGGCGAAGTCGAGTGCCTCGACGACGGTCGCCGCTTTGAGGTCCGATCCGACTTCCTGGTCGGCGCCGACGGGCCGCGCTCGATGGTCCGGCAGTCGCTCGGAATCGCCTATGGCGGCGAGACCGGGACCCAGCGCGATTTCATGGGCGGTCGCATGCTGGCCGTCTATCTCCGCTCACCTGATTTCTACGCCGGCATTCCGCACGCCAGGGCGTGGATGTACAACTGCTTCAACGGCGATCGCCGCGCCTTCATGGCCTCCGTGAACGGACGCGACGAGTTCGCGTTTCACACGCAGCTCCGGCCGGGCGAAGACGAGAGTGCGATCAGGGTCAACGAGGCCAAGGCGGCGTTCCAGCGCGCATGCGGCGCGCCGATCGCATGCGAGGTGCTGTCCTTCCTGACCTGGACCGCCGGCCACGCGCTGGTCGCGAATGCGATGCAGCGGGGCAGGGTGTTCCTTGGTGGCGATGCGGCGCACCTGTTCACGCCGACGGGCGGCCTCGGCTACAACACCGCCATCGAGGATGCGGTCAATCTCGGCTGGAAGCTCGCGAGTGTCGTCAAGGGCGTGAGCCCGGCGGCGCTGCTCGACAGCTACGAGATCGAGCGGCGTCCGGTTGCGCTCCGCAACACCGCCTACGCGCGCGGCTTCGCCGATTCCCTCGGCCTGTTCGCGCCGGCGCCGGAGATCGAAGACGCCACGGAGGCCGGCAGCGAGGCCAGGCGGACGGCAGGCAGCTATCTCGAGCAGCATGCCCGTGCCGAATTCAACATTCCCGGCGTCACCTTCGGCGGACGTTACGACGGCTCGCCGCTGATCGTCTCCGACGGCAGCCAGCCGCCGCCTGACGCCGCAAATGCCTATGTCCCAAGCGCCTGTCCCGGGGGCCGCGCACCGCATGCGTGGCTGGAGGATGGCGTCTCCTTGTACGACCTGTTCGGACTCGAATGGACGCTGCTCCAGTTCGGAGAGGTCGTGTCCGCTTCCGGTGCGCTCGGCGAGGCGCTACGCGGGCTTGGGGCCGATGTGAAGCTCGTCACGCTGCCGAGATCCTTGCGCGATCTCTACGAGGCCGACCTCGCCCTGATACGTCCCGACCAGATTGTGGCCTGGCGCGGCAGCGCGTCACAGGCCGGAACGATCGGGCACATCCTTGCCCGCGCGCTCGGGCACGGTGAGAGCGACGGCGCGCGTCTGGCAAGCTGATCTGTTTCCGCGGCCACATCCAACCTGTGGCCGCAAGGCAATAACAACAAGCGCAATAACAACAAGCAATGACAACGGAGGAGGAAAACGTGACGACAGGAGCATTCGAAGACTACGACGAACATGCCGCCACCGCTGCCGCGCAGACGGCGAGCAGCCGCCGGCGCATTCTGATCGCCGGCACCATCGGCACCGCGATCGAATGGTACGATTTCTTCATCTACGGCCTGATCGCGCCGCTGGTCTTCGACCAGCTCTTCTTTCCGAAATTCGATCAGCTCACGGCGACCATCGCTGTCTTCGCGACGTTTTCCGTCGGATTTCTGGCACGACCGCTCGGCGGGCTCGTGTTCGGTCATTTCGGCGATCGCCTGGGCCGCAAGTCCGTCCTGTTGTGCACCTTGCTCATCATGGGACTTGCGACCATGTCGATCGGATTGCTGCCGACCTACGGCAGCGTAGGCGCGATCGCGACCGTCGCGCTCGTCGTGCTGCGCTTCCTGCAGGGCTTCGCGCTCGGCGGCGAGTCGACCGCGGCAATCCTCATGGCGATCGAAACGGCGCCCGGCAACCGGCGCGGCTTCTCCGCGGCGGTGATCCAGGCGGCAGGGCCCGTCGGCGTCGTGCTGGCGTCGTTGGCTGCGCTGACGATTTCGCGGTTGCCGGAGGCCGACCTGCTGTCCTGGGGGTGGCGCGTCCCGTTCCTGATCAGCGCGGTCCTCGTTGCGCTTGGCATCTATATGCGCTGGCGCATCGAGGAGAGCCCGACGTTTCGCAAGGTGGGGGAGG
>NZ_JBFULT010000014.1:0-36823 GCF_054049755.1 Bradyrhizobium sp. P5_C11_2 | reverse complement strand
TGGGGTTATGGGTCCTGGCTTTCGCCAGGACGACATTGGAGTATCGAGCACCAGTAGGTAAGCCTTTAGAGAAAGATCCTGCCGCGAAACTTTCCGCAAGATCGGCTCGCCACATTCGCCTGGAAATTGCGCGTAGCCTGAGCGGGCCGCGCTCCGCGTCATCCCTGGCTCGCCACGCGCGCGCGGTCGAGATGCTCTTCGATCTTCGGGCGGTCGCGGGTGCGCTCAAAACTCGTGCAGAGCAGTTCGGTCTCCTGGAGCGAGACCGGCGCGCGATACAGCCGGCACATGAATTCGGCGGTTGCACGTCCCTTGCCCGTGCCGGGGCTGCGTTCGGCGAGAAACATGCAGTCCCGGCAGATGCTGGCATCGAGCCGCTGATGGGCCGCATCGAGGTGATTGAGGATGTCCCGCAGCGAGTCGCGCAGCTTGATGCATTCCTCGGTGCCGAGCGCGGTGACAGCATTCACCACGTGATTGATCGGATCATGCTGGCTCAGGCACTTCTCGCCCTGCGCGGTGACGTGGAGCACGACGGAGCGCTTGTCCTCGTGCGACGGCTTTCGCACCAGGAAGGACTTGCTCTCCAGCGTCTTCACGATCTGCGATGCGGTCGCCCTGGTGGCGCCGATGAAGCCGGCGAGCGCAGACGGCGTGCGCGAAAACCGGTTGGCGCGGCCGAGAAAGCGCAGCGCCATCCATTCCCGATCGCGCAATCCGTGTTGATCGCCCTCGAAATACCAGGCTCTGGCCGCCTGAACCAGCAGCTCGACTGCTTCGCGTGCCAACGGCATGAATTATTCCTACCTCGCCTCGGGAAACACGTCTGCGGCGCCCCGAAGCCGCTTTCCGTCCTGACTCGCGAATCCGTCGACCGGCGCAAGACCGCTGGAGGTATGCGATGTGCACGTCATCTCCTGCCCATGCTCGAAGGCACGGCCTGCAAGGCACCCGAGCGTCGGGCGGCGCGCAAGCCGGCGCGAGAGGCCGCATCGCAGATGGTGTACCAATCGCGGTGTCGTCGAACGGAAGCCCGAGTTGCCGTCACGACCGGACGATGGATCGGAGTTGTTCAACCGAGGCCCCTGAGTTCAAGTCGCAAGCAGACGTTTCTTATCTTCCATCGAAACGATGGATGAGCTTCTCAACAAAATCAAGTAGAGACGCTCCCGGAGTCCAGATGTCGTTGGAGACGATTGTAACGTTCAAGACAATCTCGCTGTTCAGGACACATGATGGTGAACGCAATACGCATCTAGCGCCCAGCATGCACGCAACTATGCGACGGTTTGATTGCAGGCATGTCTGTCGTTGATGCAGGGTGAGCGAACCTTGTGCATGACAAAGCTGCGCCTTGAAAACGTCATCCACAACTTCCGCGTTACATGACGGGATGGTCGAGGGAAATCGGAGGGATTGCACGCGGCGGTTGTTGTGGCCGTGGTCGCGAATCGCCCGTTCGGCCGCTTGCACCACGGCGGCCCGATTCTTAAGCGAACGGGTGATATGCGTATGATGGAATCGGTGACAGGGCCACATGCGCGCGCCCGCAGCGTCGGGATGCGCGCGCGACGGTGGAAACGACGGGCGAGGCGATGACGGGCGCCGGCCGCGCGCGCCAACTCAATCCTGCTAGTCGCCCTTGAGCATGTCCCTGAGCTCGCGGAACGGATCGGCACTCGGCCGGGCTGAAGCGTCTTGCCGCATGGCGCTGTAGATCCTCGGAACCAGGTCGACCGCCTGGTCGAGACCCGAATCGCGTCCCGACTGGTATCCGCCCATCAGCCGAAGGTCGCGCGTGTCCTCGTATTTGGCGATCATGGTGCGCAGCTTGCTCACCAATTCGCGCTCTTCGGGGTCCCAGACGTTATGGGCCAGGCGGGAGACCGAGGCCAGCACGTCCACGGCCGGATAGCGCGCCTGGTCGGCGATGTTCCGGCTGAGCACGACGTGCCCATCCAGTGTGCTGCGGATGGTGTCGGCGATCGGCTCGTTGTGATCGTCGCCGTCGACCAGCACGGAGAAAATACCGGTGATCGTCCCGGATCCCTCCTCGCCGGGCCCGGCCCGCTCGAGCAGGCGCGGCAGGTCGGTGAAGACCGTCGGCGCGTAGCCGCGCGCGACCGCGGGCTCGCCGGCGGCAAGGGCGACCTCGCGGGCGGCATGGGCGAAACGGGTGATCGAATCGACCACGAGCAGGACCGATTCGCCCCGGTCGCGAAAATATTCGGCGACCGCCATCGCGGTCTTCGGCGCCAGCCGCCGCATCATCGGGCTTTCATCTCCCGTCGATACGATGGTGATGGCGCGGCTGCGGTTGGCGCCGAGCACGTCCTCGATGAATTCGCGCACCTCGCGGCCGCGTTCGCCGACCAAAGCCAGAACGACGGTGTCGAACCCTTCGCTGCGGGCGAGCATCGCGAGCAGCGTCGACTTGCCGACGCCGGATCCGGCAAAGATGCCGACGCGCTGGCCGGCGCAGATCGGCGCGAACAGATCGATGACGCGTACGCCGGTGCGCAGCGGCTTGTGGACGCGGGCGCGCTTCATGGCCGCCGGCGCCTCCGCCTCGGCGGAGACGGGCCGCGATCCCGGGGTGAGGGGGCCCTGTCCGTCCAGCGGCGCGCCGAGCGCGTTGATGACACGTCCCTTCCAGCTCGGATCGGGCGCGAAGGACAAGGGCGGCATCCGGTACGCGACCGAGCCGAGGCCGCCGGCGAACTGGCGGTCGAACGGCTTGGCGATGATGCCTTCGCTGTCGATTCGCACCACCTCGCCGATCTGGGGCTTGCCGCCCGAATTGACGCCGATGAGCTCGCCGAGCCTGACGAAGCGCGACAGGCCGGAGACGCGGAAATGCGTCGGCGCGATCTCGGAGATCGCGCCGCTGACGCTAGCGAGCGGCGTGCTCTGCTGAAGCTCCAGCAGCGCCCACTCCAGTTGCCGAAGAGCGTTCAAGGAAACAGTCCACCCTCAATGCGCGCGAGGCGCAGTCTACTTGCCGGGCTCGCCCAGAGTCCGGATTGCGTTCTGGAGCGAGCTCTCGGTGCCCTCGATCATCGAATTCGTGCCGTCGAAGGCACGCGAGGCCGCCATCAGCTTCGTCAATTCCATCATCGGATTGGCGCCGGAGCCCTCGACATAGCCCTGCTTGAAGCCGTCCCGGTTGAAATCGGAGATGGCGGTCGCGGGCCGGTCGGGTGTCACGCCGGAATTGCCGTAGCGGTCGAGGCTGGCATCGGCGGGAATGTTGAACAGGCCGATGGTGCCGATCTCGTTGTTGTCCTGGGTGATCGCGCCGCTGCGCGAGATCGAGACCGGCCCGCCGTTCGGGTCCAGCGTGATCTGCGCGCCGCCGGCATCGATGACGGGGAAGCCGCTCACGGTCTGGAGGTCGCCGTTGGCGGCGATCTGGAGCCGGCCGTCACGGGTATAGACCGTGCCGTTCGGGCCGGCGAAGGCGAGCCAGCCCTGGCCGACCACGGCGACGTCGAGCGGGTTGCCGCTCTCGGTGACGCTGCCGGTCTCGCGCGAAATGATGTTGTCGCCGGGGGTGGAGAATGCGACCGGGTTCGCGCCTGCCTTGGACAGCACGGTCTCGAACTTCACCACGTCGGTGCGGAACGCCGCGGTGTTGACGTTGGCGACGTTGTTGGCGATCGTCTGGAGGCGCTTTTCGAGGGCGACCTGGGCCGACAAGCCCACATAGAGAGCCGATTGCATGATTTACCTGTTGAACCGGATGTTCTGAAGTGTCGTGAGCATGTCGGTATCCAAACCGGCCGACGTCGCCGCACCGCCGATCAGGACCAGCGCGGGGTTGCTCGAGCTGTCGCTCTGGGCCTGGGTCGCATCCCACATTGCCGCGAAGCGCTGCACGAATTTGGTGACCTTGGTCGGGTCCTGGAAATCGGTGAGGTCGATCTTGTCCGTGATCATCTTGGCCTGGGCGTCGATGTCGGACGAGCTGATCGTCGACGACCAGCCCATCGCGGTCTGGACCACCTGCGTCAGCGCCTTGTCGGCGAGGATCTGGTAGGCATTGGTGATCGTGGACGCCTTGCGGGTGAAATAGAGCGCCAGCCGCAGGCCTTCGTTCTGGTCGCCGGCCGTCTGCTCCATCGTCTGCGTGACGTATTGGCTGGCCGTGCCGGTCGTGGCTGCGGTGGTCGAGGTCGCGTTGGTGCCGAGGGCGGCGAAATTGAAGGCGGTAGCGAACTCGCGGTAGCGGGTGTCGGTGAGCTTGTTGGCGAAGGCATCCTTGTCCGAGACCCCCTCGGTCAGCACCTTGCGCATGAACGCCTTGGCGTAGGTCATGTCGCTGAGGCCATAGGCCTTCATCGCGTAGGAGTAAAGGCGGTAATCCTTCAGGAAGTCGTCGATGGTCTTCACGTTGCCGATGTGGCTGAGGAAATAATCGGTCTCGCGGCTGACATCCGGCTGCTTCGCGACCTGCGTCAACGACTTGCCCATGTCGTTGGTCAACCTGGTGTAATCCGCGATCGTGGATAGCATGACACGCGCCCCTTCAGCCGCTGTTGCGACAGCGTCCCAAGCTGCCGCCAATTGCTTGCGCGGGGCTGGCGACGCCGAAGCCAGCCTCGCGCAAGCGTCGCCGACTAGGTATTCCCGATGGGATCGGTGATGGAGTGGCGCGTTGGGCAGTTTCGTGGGGATCGTCATCACGGTAGCGGCGCTGCTCGGCGGATTCGCCGCCATGGGCGGGCATCTGGGCGTGCTGATGCAGCCGTGGGAGTTCGTGATCATCATGGGCACCGCGGCCGGCACCTTCATCATGGCCAACCCGTGGAAGGTGGTCGTGGATACCGGGGTTGCGTGCGTGCAGGCCGTCACCGGCGCGGTGCCCAGTGAGCGCTACTATCTCGACCTGCTCGGTGCGCTGCATGCCCTGATGCGGGAGTTGCGCGGCAAGGGTCGTAACGAGGTGGAAGCGCATATCGACGATCCCTCGTCCTCCGAGATCTTCAAGGCGTTCCCGAGCGTGCTTGGTGACCCGTCGCTGCTCCAGTTCATCTGCGATTATGTTCGTCTCATCATCATGGGCAACGCGCGCACCCACGAGATCGAGGCGCTGATGGACGAGGAGATCCACACCATCGTGAAGAGCAAGCTGGCGCCCTACCATTCGCTGGTGACGGTGTCCGAGGCGCTGCCGGCGCTCGGCATCGTCGCCGCGGTGCTCGGTGTCATCAAGGCAATGGGCGCGCTCGACCAGTCGCCGAAGCTGCTCGGCGGCTTCATCGGTGCGGCCCTGGTCGGCACCTTCGCCGGCATCTTCCTGTCCTACGGCATCATTTCGCCCTTCGCGATCAAGATCAAGATGACGCGCGAGAAGAAGTGCCGGCCCTACATCATCGTCAAGCAGACGCTGCTGGCCTTCATGAACGGCGCCATGCCGCAGATCGCGGTCGAGCACGGCCGCAAGATGATCTCGAGCAACGAGCGTCCCTCGATCGACGTCGTCGAGAACGAGACGATCGCGGGCCCGAAGGCCGTGGTGACCGACGCTGAACCGAAGGCTGCCCGCGCATGACGATGGAAGACCTCGACGTCGATCAGCGCAAGCAGCTGCCGAACTATCTGCTGGACGCCGCCGGCATATCGATCGAACGCATGCCGATGCTCAATGTGATCTTCGATCGCATGGCGGCGTCGTGCACCGACAGCCTCCAGCCGATAGCCGGAACGCCCTGCTACTTCTCCGTCAACGGCATCACCAACGACCGCGTCGGCGACATCATCAAGGACTACGAGGCCAACGCGGTCGCCGCCGTGCTGTATGCCGAGCAGTGGGACTCCCGCGTCATCATCATGCTCGACCGCGATTTCGTGTTCACGATGGTCGAGGCGATGTTCGGCTCCGACGGCGCCGAGCCGCCGCTCGACGTCGAGCGCTCCTTCTCGAACATCGAAATCCGCCTGGTCCAGGCGCTGTTCGAGCGTTTCGCCAAGGCGCTGCAATCCTCCTTCGCCGGCACCTCCAACGTCACCTTCCGCGTGGAGCGGGTCGAGACCGCGATGGCTTCGCTGGCGATCGGTCGCAGCGGCAACATGTCGATCTGCGCCAACATCATGCTGCAGGCGCTCTACCGCGGCGGTCAGATGTTCCTGATCATCCCGCACTCCGCGCTCAACCCGCTCAGGCAGAAGCTTGCAACCGTCGTCGTCAGCGACGGCCGCGCGGCCGATCCGCGCTGGCGCGAGCAGATGGAGAGCGAGGTTCACCGGACCGAGGTGACGCTGAGCGCGGTGCTCGACGAGAAGATGATCTCGCTCGGCGACGTCGTGAAGTTCCGGGTCGGACAGGTCCTCGAGCTCGAAGCCACGCCGCGCACGCTGGCCCGGCTCGAGAGCAACAACCAGGTGCTGTTCTGGTGTCAGATCGGCCAGCTTGATGGCTATTACGCCATGCAGGTGGCCGATCCCGTCGATCAGAAGCGGGAGTTCGTCGATGATATCCTATCTCGTTGATGCCGTTCTGCTGATCGCGCTCGCCTTCACCAGCATGCGGGTGACCCGGATGCATCGCGAGCTGGCGCGGCTGCGCAGCTACCAGGGCGAATTCTCCACCATCGTCCACGAGACGGCAGGCGCCTTCGACACGGTCATCACCGCGGCTCACGATTCCACCGCAAATCTCGGCCGGCTCGCCAACGTGCTGAGCACGAAGATCGATCAGGCCAACGAGGCGATCGCGGCGCTCGACGCGCGGAGCGGGATCGCTCCGGCGGCGGCCGCGAGCAGTGCCGACGCGAACAAGCATTGAGACCGGGACTGGCAGAACACGTACTACCGGAACGTCGCGGCGCTCCGGGAGCGGAAATACCAAGAGGCGATACCAAATGGCGCAATCCTTCGACTATGAGTCTGCATCTGCATCGGGAGAGACCGAGACGTCTCCGCTGGAGCGGTTGGCGGAGATCGCCGCGCGCACCGCGGAGGAGACCGGCAAGTTCGCCAATGTCGATGCGATCCTGCGCATCCCCGTCACCATGCAGGTGGTGCTGGGATCGGCGACCATCCCCGTGGCGAACCTGATGAAGCTCGGCCGCGGCGCCGTGGTTCCGCTCGATCACAGGGTCGGTGAGCCCGTCGACGTCGTGGTCAACGGCCGCGTCGTCGCCCGCGGCGAGGTGGTCGTGGTCGAAGAGGACAATTCCCGCTTCGGTGTGTCGCTGACAGAGATTGTCGGGCCGCTGGGGCAGGGTGATACCTGACCATGGCGGCACAGGTCGGCATCGCTCCCATCAAGCAGCGAGGCGTTGCCACGCTGGGTGGAACGGAAAAGGTCGCGGCGCTCCTGCTGGCCATGGGCCGGCAGGCGGCCGCGAGCGTGCTGCAGCAGTTCGAGCCGCAGGAGATCCGCATCGTCACCAAGGCCGCGGCGGAGCTGCGGCCGATCACGGCGCAGGAGCTGGAGGGGATCGTCGAGGAGTTCGCCCAGCAATTCTCGATGGGCGCCAACATTCTCGGCACCCTCGGCGGCCTTGAGGCCGTGCTTGGCGACGTGCTTCCTGCCGACCAGGTCTCGGCGATCATGTCGGACCTGCTCGGCAATTCGAGCCGGTCGGTCTGGGACCGCGTCTCGTCGGTGTCGGAAAACTCGCTCGCGAGCTATCTCTCCAAGGAGCATCCGCAGACCGCGGCGCTCATCCTGTCCAAGGTCAAGCCGGCCTGCGCGGCCAAGGTCATGAGCCAGTTGCCATCGAGCCTGCGCAACGAGCTGATGYGGCGCGTGCTCAGCCTCAAGCCGATCGTCGACGACGCCATGAGGGTGCTCGAGAAGACGATGCACGAGGATCTGACGCTGAACTTCGCCCGCAACCTCGGCGCCGATACCTACGCCCGCGTCGCCGATATCATCAACAAGATGGAGCGCGGCCACATCGAGGACATGCTGAAGAGCCTGTCGGAGAAGCGGCCGAAGTCGGCCGAAGTGCTGAAGGAGCTGCTGTTCACCTTCGATGACGTCGTCCACCTGACCCCGAAGGCGCGCACCATGATCTTCGATCRGGTGCCGACCGACCGCATCGTCATCGCGCTGAAGGGCACCGACAAGCACTTCCGCGAACTGATCCTGTCCTCGGTCGCCTCGCGCGTCCGTCGTGTCGTCGAGCACGAGCTCGCCATCGGCGAGCCGTCGAACCAGCGCGACGTGCTGGAGGCACGGCGCGTGATCACCGACCTCGCACTCGACCTCGCGGAGAAGGGTGAAATCGAACTCAACCCCGAGCAGGAGGACGAGCTGGTCTTCCGCTGACCGCTGAAAGGGCATGGCAGACACATCCGACCAGGAGAGTAAAACCGAAGAGCCGACCGAGAAGAAAGTCCGCGATGCGCTCGAGCAGGGCAAGATTCCGGTCTCTCGGGAGGCGTCCATCTTCGCCTCGATGGCGGCGCTGATGGTGATCCAGATGTTCCTGATCGGTCAGGGCGTGCAGCAATTGACTCCGACCCTGAAGAGCTTTCTCGACGACCCCGACGGCTTCCCGCTCAGCACGGCGGCAGACGCACAGAATCTGCTCACCGTGGTCGGTCTCCAGGCGCTGCGATTCCTGGTGCCGCTGCTCGTCATCATGATCGTGTTCGGCCTTGCTGCATCGCTGCTGCAGAACGCACCGCGCCCGGTGCTCGATCGCATCATGCCGGACCTCTCGCGAATTTCGCCGGTCAAGGGCTGGAGCCGGCTCTTCGGGACGCAGGGACTCGTGGAATTCGCCAAATCGCTCTTCAAACTCGTCTCGGTGAGCCTCGTCGTCGGCTTTGTGCTGCGCACGTCGGAGGCCAGGGCGTTCGAGGCAATGTACACGGATCCCGTCGCGCTGCCGGAGATGATTCTCAGCATCGCGATGCGGATCGTCTCGGCGATCTGCATCGCGACGATCGTCCTGGTCGCGATCGATCTCGCCTGGTCGCGCTTCCACTGGCGGCGCGAGCTGCGCATGACGCGGCAGGAGATCAAGGACGAACACAAGCAGGCGGAAGGCGACCCGCTGATCAAGGCGCGCCTGCGTTCGCTCGCGCGCGACCGCTCGCGCCAGCGAATGATCGTGTCCGCCTCGCGCGCGACGCTGGTGATCGCGAACCCGACGCATTTTGCCATCGCCTTGCGATATCACCGTGAGGAGAATCCGGCGCCGCTCGTGCTCGCCAAGGGCATGGACGCACTCGCGCTCAAGATCCGCGAGGTCGCCGAACAGAACAGAATTCCGGTGATCGAGAACAAGGCGCTGGCGCGCGCGCTGTATGAAGCGGTCCAGGTCGATCAGGTGATTCCGGCCGAATTCTTCCGGCCCGTCGCGGAGATCATCTACTTCCTCCAGTCGAAGCAGTCGCCGCGGCCCGAGAAGGTCCAGTAGATTTCCGAGGATGGTGCTTCGCGCAACAGCTTGACGAAAGCTTAACGCCCTAGGCTTCTCCTCGAATGGACCAGAATGGAACTGTCGTGGGACCGCTTTATCTCTTCGAACTCGCATCGTCTCAGGCGCGCTGGCTCGAGCTTCGCCAGTCGACCATCGCGACCAACGTCGCCAATGCCAATACCCCGGGCTTCAAGGCGCGCGACGTCGAGCCGTTCAATAAAGTGCTCGACGCAATGCCGGTCAGGCTCGCGACGACATCGCCCACGCACATGCAGCTCTCCCCAACCGAGACCGACACGCGGGCGACCGCGAAGAAGGACAGCTGGGAGGTCGTTCACTCCGGCAACTCCGTCAGCCTGGAGCAGGAGATGATCAAGGGCAGCGACGTCAGTCGCGACTATTCGATGAACTCTGCGATCGTGCGGTCGTTCCACCGCATGGTGCTGTCCAGTGCGAAGACCTGAGGTGATTTGATATGCTGGATTCCCTGCAAGCTTCATTGACGGTTGCCAGCTCCGGGCTCGAAGCGCAGTCGACCCGCATGCGCGTCGTCTCGGAAAATCTCGCGAACGCGAGTTCGACGGGCCGCACCGCCGGCGCCGATCCGTATCAGCGCAAGACGATCACCTTCGACGCCGCGATGGATCGCGCCTCGGGTTCGCAGCTTGCGAAGGTCAAGGAAATCGGGGTCGACACCACGCCCTACCGCGTGGAGTACGATCCGGGCCATCCCGCCGCCGACAAGGCCGGCTACGTCAAGCTGCCCAACGTCAACATGATGATCGAGATGGCCGACATGCGGGAAGTCAACCGGTCCTATGAGGCCAATCTCCAGGTCGTGAAGCAGGTCAGGTCCATGCTGGGCATGACCATCGATCTCCTGAGGAGCTGACAATGCTAGAGGCGATTTCATCCACGGCGATCTCCGCAGGGCAAGCGGTGGCCCGCGCGACCGAGACGCAGGCGATCGCGCCCGCGGCGCCGACCGCAATCCAGTCGGGCGAGGGCCTCGGCTTCGATTCGGTGATGAAGCAGGTGACGAGCGACGCGATCGGTACGCTGAAGGCGGGCGAATCGGCGTCGATCTCGGCGATGCAGGGCAAGGAATCGACGCGGCGCGTCGTCGAGGCGCTGATGTCGGCCGAGCAGGCCTTGCAGACCGCGGTCGCGGTTCGCGACAAGGTCGTGCAGGCCTACCAAGAAGTCGTTCGTATGTCGATTTGATCTGAAGGAGTCACATTGTGAAATCGCTTGCCATTGCGGCCACGGGCATGAATGCCCAGCAGACAAATATCGAAGTCATTGCGAACAACATCGCCAACATCAACTCGACGTCGTACAAGCGGGCACGCGCGGAATTCACCGATCTGTTCTACCAGATGGACCGGATGCAGGGCGTCGCGAATGTCAACGGCTCGTCGCCGATCCCGGAAGGCGCCAATCTCGGCCTCGGCGTCAAGTCGGCGGCCATCCGCAAGCTGCACATCCAGGGCGCGCTCACTCAGACCGGCAACCCCTACGACATGGCCATCAACGGCCGGGGCTGGTTTCAGGTGCTGGGCCCGAACAACGAGGTGCAATATACCCGCGCGGGTTCATTCAATACCAATGCCAACAGTCAACTCGTCACCACCGACGGCTACCTGCTGGATCCCGCAATCACGATCCCGCAGGGGACGGTCGAGGTCACGGTCAACCAGACCGGACAGGTGTTCGCCAAGCTGGACACGGAAGTGAACCCGCGGCAGATCGGCCAGCTCAACCTCGCCAACTTCGCCAACGAGGCGGGCCTCGAGCCGCTCGGCAGCAATCTCTATCGCGAGACCACGGCGTCCGGCACGCCCGTCGTCGGACTGCCGGGCGATGCCGGCTACGGCAAGATCAACCAGAAATACCTCGAGGCCTCGAACGTCGATCCCGTCAAGGAAATCACCGAGTTGATCTCGGCCCAGCGCGCCTATGAGATGAATGCCAAGGTCATCCAGGCGTCGGATGAGATGGCGTCGACGGTATCGAAGGGCCTTCGCTAGTTCCGGTGTGTCCATGTTGAACAGGGTGGGCCTGATCGCGCGTGGGTTGGCCGCCGCGCTGCTGGTTCTCGTCTCCGCGCGGATTGCCGCGGCCGACGAGCGGCGGCTTCCCGTGCCGGCCGTGTCGATCCGCGCCGGCGAGCTGATCAGGGAGGACATGATCACCGAGCGCGCCTTCGCATCGAACGTGCTCGGTGTCGCCATGTTCATCGAAGGACGTCAGGTCCTGGTCGGACGCATGGCACGGCGCGCGCTGCTGCCGGGTCAACCGATCCCGACCAATTCGGTGGAGGATCCCTGGACCGTTGCCCGCGGCGCCACGGTCAAGGTGGTGGTCGAAGACAGCGGTCTGTCGATCGTGACCTACGGCTCGGCGATGCAGTCGGGCGCCCCCGGCGCGCTCATCCCGATACGAAATACCGATACCGGCGTGATCATCAGGGGCATCGTCCAGCCGGACGGCACCGTCAAGGTCGTGGACGGGTCATGATCAGATTCCTGCTCGCGCTCGTCCTCATCGTTTCCGCCGCCAGCGTCCAGGCCGCCGTCCGCATCAAGGACATCGCAGACATCAAGGGACTGCGCGAGAACCAGATCGTGGGCTACGGCCTCGTCATCGGCCTGAACGGCACCGGCGACACGCTGCGCAATGCCCCGTTCACGGAGCAGTCCCTGCAGTCGATGCTCGAGAACATGGGCATCAATGTCAGGAACGAGACCACGAGCACCAACAACCCCCCGCGTCCGACGACCCTGCGCACCCGCAACGTCGCGGCCGTGATGGTGACCGCGGACCTGCAGCCCTCGATCGGGCCGGGCGAGCGCATGGACGTGACGGTGTCGTCGCTGGGCGATGCGACCTCGCTGCTCGGCGGCACGCTGGTAATGACCTCGCTGCGCGCGGCCGACGGTGCGGTCTATGCTGTGGCCCAGGGCGCCGTCACGGTGGCCGGTTACAGCGTCGGAGGCCAGGCCYAGAATGTCAGCCAGGGCACGCCGACCGCAGGACGCATCCCGAACGGCGCGCTGGTCGAGCGCGAGGTGCAGGGAAGTCTCCATGAAATGGAATTCCTGGTGCTGGAGCTCAAGAATCCCGACTTCGTCACCGCGACGCGGATCCTCGATGCCATCAACCGCTACGCCGGCGGACGCTATCGCGCGCAGATCGCCTTCGAACGCGACTTCCGGACCATCGTGCTGTCCAAGCCGCGCCATATCGGTCCCGTCCGCTTCCTCGCCGAAATCGGCGAACTCACCGTCGAGCCGGACACCCCGGCGCGGGTGGTGATCAACGAACGCACCGGCACGGTCGTGATCGGACGTGACGTGAGGATATCGACCGTCGCGGTCACGCACGGCAATCTGACGGTTCGCGTCACGGAGCTGCCGGTGGTGTCGCAGCCGGCGCCGTTCTCGCGGGGACAGACCGTGGTCGTTCCCCAGACCGTGGTCGAGGCCAACGAGGCCGGATCGCAGGTCGCAATTCTCAGCGGGGTCGATCTCCAGCGCCTGGTGCGCGGGCTGAACCAGATCGGGCTGAAGCCGTCCGGCATTATCGCGATCCTCCAGGCGATCAAGACGGCCGGGGCGCTCCAGGCCGACGTCATCGTGCAATGATGCACAAGCGTCGTGCAAGCTTGGTCGCTCAATGCTCAGGTCTTGACCGAGAATCGCACGCGGCCCGATGTTGAAGCTGGATCACAAAGCCAAACTCCTCCTCCTCGCGGTGTCTGCGCTCGTGAGTGCATCGCCCGCGCTGGCGCTGGACGAGGCGACGCCGTCGAAGCCGCTCAACCTGCTCTCGTTCGCGCGGGCGCGGGCGCCGGGACCTCAGAAGCCCCGTAACGTCACTTCGTTCCCGAGTGACAGCGCCGCGATGCGGGCGACGGCCTGGGCGGCTGAAGACGGCGGACCCGCGACCACCGGCGCGGTGCCGGCCAGCGAAGCACCCCCGCCGCCACCGGCTCCGGTGCCCGCGCGTCCGGCCAAGCCCGGGAGCGTCACTGCGCCGCCGAAGCCGGCGCCGCCTCAGGCCGCCGTGCCTGCGGACAACGAAGTCGCGTTGTTCTGCAGCAACGTGACCGACCCGGCTGTCGACGCCCGTCTGGCCTGGCAGTTGAAGGAGCTGGAGAAGGTCGAGAACCAGCTCCGCGAGCGGATCGCCGAGGTCGAGGCCAAACGCGCCGAATACGAGAAGTGGATGGCGCTGCGCGACGACTTCCTGAAGAAGGCCGAGGCACAGGTCGTCGAGATCTATTCGCGCATGAAGCCCGATGCTGCCGCGACCCAGATCGCCGGGATGGCGGACGAGACCGCCGCGGCCGTGCTCGCCAAGCTCAGCCCGAGGAGCTCGAGCGCAATCTTCAACGAGATGGAGACGGGGCGCGCGGCACACCTCGCCGACCTGCTCGGCGGAATGCGCCGCGTGGATGACGGAAAGACCAAATAGATGAAGAATCTGATCCTCATCCTGTCGCTCTTGATGCTTGCCGGATGCGTCGGTGATCCGGCGGAGGTCCTGACCGGTCCGCGATTGTCGCCCGTCGGCAGCGGACTGCGGACGCAGGCCGATCCGATCCCCGTGACGCCCCGCGTGCGCACGCCCGTCAGCTATCGCTCGACATGGGACGACGGCACCGATCTCTACCGCGATCCCCGCGCCCGGCGCGCTGGTGACGTCGTGACGGTGATCATCTCGATGCAGGACAAGGCCAAGCTCGACAACAAGACCGATCGCTCGCGCGATTCGCAGATCAAGTTCGGGCTGGACTGGCTGATGGACGTCGCTGGATGGCAGGACAAGGGCTCGACCAGCGCCAATCTGAACACCAACACCCAGATCAAGGGGAATGGTCAGATCGATCGTACCGAAGACATCAAGCTGTCGATCGCCGCCATCGTCACCGACGTGTTGCCGAACGGCAATATGATGATCAGCGGCTCGCAGGAATTCAGGGTCAACACGGAGATGCGGGTGCTCAATGTCGGCGGCATCGTGCGTCCGCGCGATATTTCGCGCACCAACACGATCTCCTACGAGAAGATCGCCGAGGCGCGCGTGGCCTACGGCGGTCGCGGAAATCTGTCTGACGTGCAGCAGCCTGGATGGGGACATCGGATCTATGATGCCGTTGCGCCGTTCTGAGGCTCGAGGAAAGGCCGCGCTGTGCGGGCAGGGGGCGTCATGCGCCTGATTGCCGCCATCGTGGTGCTGACCTTGATCGCGATCGGTGCCGGCGCGCTCGCCGGCCTGCAGCTGTTTGCAGCCGCCGAGCGTGTCGCCGACGCGAAGAAGACCGCCACGCCGCCGCCGATTGCCTCGAGCTACGCCGGCAGCGCCCGGCTCAGGAAACTGTCCCCGATCGTGACCAATCTCGCCGCACCGGCCAACAACTGGGCCCGCGTCGAGGCCTCCATGGTGACCGACAGCATGAGCGACGAGGATGCCGGCATCCTGGCCGCTCACATCAGCGAGGACATCGTCGTCTATCTGCGATCGGCCTCCGTCGGGCAGTTCGAGGGATCGCGCGGACTTCAGCATCTGCGCGACGACCTGACTGAGCGCGCCAATGTCCGGTCTTCGGGCAAGGTACGCGAATTGATCATTGAGACATTGGTGATTCAGTGAGAGTGAGAGTCCTGCTGCTCGCGTTGGTTCTGGTCGTCCTGCCCGAGGTGGCACTCGCCCAGATTCCGGACCTCAACTCGCTGTTGCCGCCGGGAAACGGTTCGACCAGCGGCCGGATCATCCAGCTGATGGCGCTGATCACGGTGCTGTCGGTGGCGCCGGGGCTGCTCATCATGGTGACGAGCTTCACGCGGTTTGCGGTGGCGCTCTCGTTCCTGCGCGCAGGCCTCGGCCTCCAGACCACGCCGGCCAATCTGGTGCTGATCAGCCYGGCGCTGTTCATGACCTTCTACGTGATGGCACCGACCTTCGACCGCGCCTGGGAAACCGGCGTCCAGCCGCTGATGAAGAACGAGATCTCGGAGGAAGAGGCCTATCTGAAGATCACAGATCCGTTCCGCGAGTTCATGCTGGCTCACGTCCGCGACAAGGATCTCCAGACCTTCGAGGCGCTCGCCGCGGAAAGCTTCCGCAAGAAGTTTGACGACAAGCGCATCGACATGCGCGTCATCATCCCGGCCTTCATGATCTCCGAACTGCGGCGCTCGTTCGAGATCGGATTCCTGATCATCCTGCCGTTCCTGGTGATCGACATGATCGTCGCGACGCTGACCATGTCGATGGGCATGATGATGATGCCGCCGACGATCCTCGCGCTGCCGTTCAAGATGCTGTTCTTCGTGCTGATCGACGGCTGGAACCTGCTGGCCTCCGGACTGGTGCGGTCGTTCTCGTAGCAGCGGCGATCGCCGGCCGGCCAGTTATGGTTAGCCAGAAGTACCCGCTTATGGTTAGCAGTGGGTAATGTTAACCATATGATTTTACAGCAGAATTCAAGCCTGCCTTAATCTGGCGGCAAGATTCGACGTGCTAGCAATGCGTCACGGCGGGTTGGACCCCACCCACTCGGTCCAAAGGCATGATGCCGCCCCTCCGTACCGGTGCAAGCCCGGTATGTCCCCTCGTGAAAATGTAACGCGTACATCAAAGGGACATTCGCAATGTCAAGCCTGCTTACGAACTCGACCGCCATGACCGCGCTGCAGACCCTCCGGTCTGTCAGCTCGCAGCTCTCCACCACGCAGAACCGCATCTCGACCGGCCAGCGCGTGGCGACCGCTTCGGACAACGCCGCCTACTGGTCGATCGCAACGTCGATGCGCTCCGACAACGCCGCGCTCTCCGCGATCTCCGACTCGCTCGGTCTGTCGGCCGCGACCGTCGACACCGAATATACCGCTCTGACCACGGCTATCGGCGACAAGGACTCCGGCCTGACCAAGCTCCAGGCGTTGCTGGTCGAAGCCAAGACCGCCGGTGTCGATCGCACCAAGATCCAGGCCGACATCACCCAGATCCAGCTACAGTTGAAGTCGACGGCCAACTCGGCGACCTTCAACGGGGTGAACTGGCTGAGCATCGACACCTCGAGCTCGTCCACGGCCACGCCAACGAGCTTCAACCTCGTGTCGTCGTACTCGCGCGTCGGCGGTACGCCCACCATCGGCTCCATCACCGTGACGACCGCCAACTACGCGCTCTACACCACCGGCGGCGCAACCAAGACCGGCTTCCTGGATACGGTGACCGGCACCGGCTCATCCGCTGCGTCGGTCGACACGATCGCCATCGGCGCGCTGACCGACTCGGCCGCTGACCAGACCACGCTCGATGGCTACATCAAGCAGGTGACCACCGCGATCAACTCGGTGGCCTCGGCCGCCGCCAATCTCGGTGCCGTCAAGAACCGCATCGCGACCAACACGGACTTCGTCCAGTCCCTGATGGACTCCGTGGACCGCGGTATCGGCCAGCTCGTCGACGCCGACATGAACAAGGAGTCCACCCGCCTTGCGGCCCTCCAGGTCCAGCAGCAGCTCGGCGTGCAGGCGCTCTCGATCGCCAACAACAGCAGCCAGAGCATCCTGTCGCTGTTCCGCTAAACCTCAGTTTATCTGGGGGAGGGCCGCGCTTCTCGCGAAGCGCGGCCCTTTTTTGTCCGGCGTGACGCTGCGTCCACGCCACGATCCCGCCGCGCTGTTGCAGCGGAGTCACAGAGCCACAAGCCTCGCACAAGCTTCGGCGGCTAACCTCTTCGCTACGACAGGTTGGGCCCCGCACCGCATTTCCGCGGCCCAAAGGCATGACGCCGCCCTGTCGTACCGGTGCAAGCCCGGTATGTCCCCCAAAACAATTCAATCTTCAAAGGGACATCAAAATGGGTTCAAGTCTGCTTACCAACTCGTCTGCAATGACCGCGCTGCAGACCCTCCGCAACGTCAGCTCGCAGCTCGCGACCACGCAGAACCGGATCTCGACCGGCCAGCGTGTCTCGACCGCTTCGGACAACGCTGCCTACTGGTCGATCGCAACCTCGATGCGTTCCGACAACGCCGCGCTCTCCGCCATCTCCGACTCGCTCGGTCTGTCGTCCGCGACCGTCGACACCGAATATACCGCTCTGACCTCGGTTATCGGCGACAAGACCGCCGGTCTGACCAAGCTCCAGGCGCTGCTGGTCGAAGCCAAGACCGCCGGCATCGACCGCACCAAGATCCAGGCTGACATCACCCAGATCCAGCAGGACATGCTGCTCAAGGCCAACTCGGCGACCTTCAACGGCATCAACTGGCTGAGCATCAACACCTCGACCGGTTCCACGGCCACGCCGACGAGCTTCAACCTGGTGTCGTCGTACTCGCGCGTCGGCGGTACGCCCACCATCGGCTCCATCACGGTGACGACCGCCAACTACGCGCTCTACACCACCGGCGGCGCAACCAAGACCGGCATCCTGGACACGGTGACCGGCACCGGCTCAACCGCTGCGTCGGTCGACACGATGAGCATCAGCGCGCTGACCGACTCGGCGGTCGACCAGGCCACGCTCGATACCTATATCACGAAGGTCACCACCGCGATCAACACGGTGGCCTCGGCCGCCGCCAATCTCGGTGCCGTCAAGAACCGCCTCGCGACCAACACGGAATTCGTCAAGACCCTGATGGACTCCGTCGACCGCGGTGTCGGCCAGCTCGTCGACGCCGATATGAACGCGGAATCGACGCGCCTCCAGGCGCTACAAACCCAGCAGCAGCTCGGTGTTCAGGCGCTCTCGATCGCCAACCAGAACAGCCAGAGCATCCTGTCGCTGTTCCGCTAAGCCGCGGCTTCGAAATCGGCCGTGCTCCCAAGGGAGCACGGCCTCCGCCATGAACGGCGGATTTCGAGGGCACAAGACGTGCCCGCAATCGACCTCCTGACGCCAGMCTTCACGCGGCACGCCGCAGCCGATCGCGCTGCCATGCGCTCGCACGCCCGCGGTGAACCAATTGCGTCACGTAGGATTCTTGTAAAATTGCAACGCCTTGTCCGCGAACTGACACGTTCGTATCTGCGCGCAACCTTCAGACAAGGTTCGCAGCCGACTGTCCTCTACGTTCGCATTGGTACGAGGTCATATGCTCAGTCGCGCGCAGCTACAGCAACTGCTCAACAACATACTGGAGCTTGGGCCGCGGCGTCTGATGGCCTTGGGGCTGATTGGTTTTGCCGTTCTCGTTACCGTCGTCGGCGGCGCCTATTATCTGAGCCGGCCCGAGTTCGAAACGCTCTATACGGGCCTTAGCCGCGAAGACGTGACGCGCATGGGCGCGGCGCTGCGCGAGCAGAACATCACCTTCGACGTCAATACAGCCGGCGACGCGGTCTCGGTGCGGCCGAGCCAGACCATGCAGGCGCGGATGCTGCTCGCCGAGAAAGGCCTGCCGACCAGCGCCAATTCCGGTTACGAGCTGTTCGACAAGATCGGCTCGCTCGGTCTGACCTCGTTCATGCAGGAGGTCACCAAGCTCCGCGCCCTGGAAGGCGAAATCGCGCGCACCGTGCAGTTGATGAAGGGCGTCAAGGCGGCGCGGGTGCACATCGTCATGCCCGTGCGCGGCTCGTTCCGCGCGACGCAGCAGCCGCCCTCGGCATCGGTCGTGCTGCGCACGGACGGTGCCATCGAGGCGCGTACGGCGCAGTCGATCCGGCACCTGGTCGCGGCCGCCATCCCCGGCATGACCCGTGACAAGGTGACGGTGCTGGATGCCGACGGTTCGATGCTGCTGGCCGAAGAAGATGAGGCCAGCGCTGCGCCGACCAAGATGGCGAGTCTCCAGAAGACGGTCGGCGCGATGGTGCAGGAGAACATCCGCAAGGCGCTGACTCCTTATCTGGGCCTGGACAATTTCGAGGTGAGCGTCGCGACGCAGCTTTCGACCGACAAGCGGCAGATCAACGAGACCGTCTACGACCCGGAGAACCGCGCCGAGCGATCGGTCCGGAACGTCCGCGAGAAGGAGTCGTCGCAGAACGCGGATCGTTCGACCCCGACCACGGTGCAGCAGAATCTTCCGGACCAGCAGGTGAACGCCGGCGGCGGCAAGAACTCCAACGAGGATAAGAGCCGCCGCGAGGACGTCACCAATTTCGAGGTGTCGTCCAAGACCACGACGACGGTGAGCGACGGTTATTCGGTGAAAAAACTCTTCATCGCCGTCCTGGTCAACCGCGCGCGGCTCGTCGCCGATCTCGGCGACAAGAGCAACCAGGCGATCGTCGACAGCAAGCTCGCCGAGATCAGCCAGCTCGCGGCAACGTCCGGCGGGCTGGACAAGCAGCGCGGTGATCAGATCCAGGTCACGGCCGTCGACTTCGTCGAAGGTTCGCGCGAGCTGGCGCCGGTGCCGCCGATCAGTTTCGTCGAGATGATCAACAAGCAGTTGGGCAGCGTCATCAACGCGGTGACCATCCTCGCCGTTGCTTCGATGCTGGTGTGGTTCGGCCTGCGACCTGCGGTCAACGGCATCCTGACCCACCGCGCGCAGCAGGAACAGACCGAGGCGGCGGAGGCTGCCCAGCTCGAGGCGGCCGCCGCGCTTGCGCTGCCGGACAGCGACGAGGCCGAGCTCAACCTCGTCGAGGACCTCGAAGGCAAGATGCAGCGAACCCCGCAGAAGCGGCTCGAGCAGATCGTCCGCCTCGATCAGGCGCAGGCGGCAGCAATCCTTAAAGACTGGATGCGACGCGAGGAGGCGGCATGAACGCGGCAATTGGAAAACTCCTGACGCAGTTCGACGCGAACGGCCGGGTCAAGTCGCCGCCGCCGGCTCCGCCGCCCAAGATCCAGGACGTGCTGACGAGGCCGAAGGAGGTCCGGCGCGAGTCGCAACCGCAGCCTCAGACCCAGTCGCAGCCGCAGCATCAGTCGCCGTCTCCGGCGCCCGCGACGGAAGCCCCGCCGGTCAATCTCCTGGACGATGCCTATCGGCGCGGCCACGCCGCCGGCGTTGCGGAAGGCGATGCCAGGGTTGCCGAGGAGCGCGTGCGCAGCGCGATCCGGCTCGGCGAGGAGCGGGCCAAATGGTCGGACCAGCAGGCGGTCGCGATCGTCAGCGGCTTCGAGGCGGCCTGCCGCGAGATCGAAACCAACATCGCGAGCTCCGTTGCGCGAATATTGCTGCCGTTCCTCGCCGACGCCGTGCGCGACAAGGCGATCGGGTCCCTGGTCGAGCAGATCGCCGCGCTGACCGGCAATTCGTCGGTGCCGGCGTTCAAGATCACCGGCCCGGGCGAGCTGCTCGATCTCGTGCGGGCGCAGCTCGAGACGGCCCGGCGAACGGGCATCGAGTATGAGGCCGCCGAGACCGTCGAGGTCCGCGTCGTGGCCGATCAGACCGTGATCGAGACGCAGATCTCGGCATGGAGCGAACGCCTGAAGGAGGCGCGCCGGTAATTCGCCATGAATGAGGTCAAGCCAGAACTCGTCATCATCCGCCGTCGGAGCGCCTTCGACGACGAGAAGCCGCATGGTGGCGTCTGGAAGATCGCCTATGCGGACTTCATGACCGCAATGATGGCGTTCTTCCTGGTCATGTGGCTGATCAATGCGCTCAACCAGGACCAGAAGCAGGTGGTCGCGAGCTATTTCAATCCGATCCAGCTCGCGGAGAACGCGCCCGCTCCCAAGGGCCTCAAGGACTTGAACAAGAAGGATCCGACGCCATCCGAAGGCCAGGACGGCAAGCGTCAGCCGGCCGGAACGAGCGCGGAGCGCCGTGGCGACTCGCCGACGGCCGAGAAGCCGCCCTACTACGAAGAGAAGGTCCTGTTTCGCGATCCCTACGCGACCCTCGCGGAGATCGCCAATAGTGCGAACCAGTCCTCGGGCCAGCGCCGCGCCGGCGCGCTGACGTCCGCGGAAGAAGACGGTCTCAAGGGCGGCGACGCCTATCGCGATCCGTTCGACCCGGGTTACTGGAAGCTTGCTCCGGAAGCTTCCAAGGATGCGGACCGCATCATCGAGAGCGAGCCCAAGCCGAATGCCTCGGCGCGCGACAATCCGGCCGGTACAAGTCAGGGCGAGCCGCAGGCGCGCCGTGCAAAGTCGGACGATGCCGGCGGAAGCGTCGCGCCGAACGCGGATGCGTCGTCCGCAAGCCTGTCGCCTCTGCTGCCGCCGGGCCCGGCCCCGTCGCCGGCTTCGCGCGAGGGCAGCGCTCAAGCGAACGCGCAGCCAGGCGCTCAAGCCAACGCTGCGGCGCAGGCACGTCCCGCCGACACGACGAAAGAATCCGAGCCGCGCGACGCGGCGCAAACGCAGCAGCCGACCGTCAAGCAGCTTCAGGCCGCGGTCGCGGATGCGCTGTCGGATATCAAGGCCGGCGCGGGACCGGTCGCCGAGGTCCGTCAGGTCGAGGAAGGTCTTCTGATCAGCCTGACCGACGATGCGAGCTTCGGCATGTTCGCGGTCGGCTCGGCCGAGCCGCGGCCCGAGCTCATCCGCGTGATCGACAAGATCGGGCCGCTGCTGACCAAGCGCCCGGGCACGATCATCGTTCGCGGCCACACCGACAATCGGCCCTACCGGTCGGAGACCTACGACAATTGGCGGCTCTCGACCGCGCGGGCGCAGATGGCCTATTACATGCTGGTCCGTTCCGGCGTCGATGCACAGCGGATCGAGCACGTCGAAGGTTATGCCGACCGGCGGCCGAAACTTCCGAACGATCCCGCGGCTGCGCAGAACCGGCGGATCGAGATCCTGATCCGGGAGAAGCGCCCTTGATCAGGTCGCTCGTCTATGCCGCCGTTCTGATGGTGCTGCCGCTCGCGGCGGCGCGCGCAATTGCCGAGCCTGCGCCGGCATCGGCCGAGCCGTATGAGCTCGTCCGTTCGTTGCAGGCGGTCCAGGACGGAATCGCCAATGGCGACACCGCGGCGCATGGCAGCCACATCGCGTTGATCCGGCAGATCGGCGAGAAATTTCTCGCCGCCGATGCGGGCGTGTGGAGCAATCCGCAGAACGGCCAGGCTGTCGTCATCTACCTGCTCAGCGGCGGTGCGCCGCAGATCGTCCGCAAGCTGCCGCGCGACAAGCTGAACGTCGACGAGAAGCTGCTCAATGGCGCGCTCGCCTATGTCGAGGGTCGCCAGGACGAGGCGCGCGAACTGCTCAAGGACGTCAAGCCGCGCACGATCCCCTCGGGCCTGGGCGGACAGGTCGCGCTGGTTCAGGGCGCGCTGTTCGCGCGCTCCGAGGCGTCGCTCGCGATCGAGCGTCTGGATGATGCCCGGCTGTTGCTGCCGGGCACGCTGGTCGAGGAGGCGGCGCTGCGGCGCGAGATCCTGCTGATCGGGCAGGCCGAGGATTTCGACAAGTTCGAGTTCCTGACGCTGGCCTATATCCGCCACTACCGCAACTCCATCTATGCCGGCGATTTCTGGCAGCGCTTTTCCTCGGGCCTGACGCAATCAAGCCTCGCTCTCGATGAGCGCCGCTTTGCGCGGATCGTCACCCTGCTGGAGCAGATCGACCGCGCGAGCCGTCTCAAGCTCTATCTCGTGATCGCGCGCGCGGCGATGGTCCGCGGACGGCTGGCCGTGACCCGGCTTGCAGGCGAGCGGGCACTGACGCTCAGCGCCGACGCCTCGGCGGACCGCGAGCGTGCGCATTTGTTCCGCGGCGTCTCGCGGGCGCTCACCGACGAATATGACGGCGGACTCGCCGAGCTCAAAGCGCTCGACCGGTCGAAGCTGCCGGAGCGTGACATTCCGCTACTGAATGCAACGGTCCAGCTCGCGCTCGACATCCGCAAGCCGATCGCAGGCGTTTCCGCCGCCGCCGCCGCGGCCGACAAGCCTCCGCTGATGCCGGCGCGGCTCGATCTCGCGTCGTCGACCGCGACGCTTGCGCGCGGCCGCAAGCAGCTCGGCGAACTGGAACTCCTCACCAAGGACCCTCGACCATGACCAAGCTCAACGGAACCTCCGGACAGCTTTTCTCGGGTCTCGCCGAAAGCCTCAATGTGCGCGGGACGTCGCGCTCCGGCAAGACCGCCGGGGGGAAATCGCAGGGAGACTCGGGGTTTAACGATCTGCTCCATACCGTCTCGAACCTCGCGAAGCGGGCGCTGAACGATCAGGAGAGCGACACGACCGTGAAGGCCGGAACGCTGCGCGCGCGCTTGGTGCACCCGGTCGAGAAGGACAAGCCGAAGGACGACACGGTGCACGAACGCACCGAGGCGGCCGAGGACTCCAAATCCACTGACAAGTCTTCTGACAAGGCGGCCGACAGGTTGTTGGAGAAGCAAGGTCCGGCCGATCAGGTCGTGAAGGCTGAACTCGAGAGCCGATCGAGCATCCCGACGATCGTTGGGCAGGAGCTCGCCGCCGTGCCGGCCGTGAAGCCGCAGGTGCAACCGTCGGCCGGCGACAAGAAAGACACGTCCGCGCGAGATGAGCGCGCCTCCACGACAAGGCGCGACGTTCAGAGCGCGGGCACGACGAAGGCGGCGGCGGCCGATGCCGCTCCACCCGCCGCCGCTCCCACCGGCGCGCGTCCGCAGGCGGCGGCCGCGCAGGCAGGCGCGCCGCAAGGCGGCGATGCTTCGCCGAAGGCGATGCCCACCGCACCCGGCTTCGAAGCCGTCACGGCCAATGTGGAACGCGCCGCAAAGGCGTCGGCGCGAGACGCGTTGCCCGAAGCGACCAAGGTCACGGTGGTTCAGCAGGAGACGCATCTGCCGCCGGTCGCGCAGTTCAGCGCGACCCAACAGGTCGCCAACGCGGTGGTGTCCGAGCTGAATGAGTCGTCCGCGCCTGCGGCCTCCACCGCGCCCGATCTCGCGGCGCCCCAAGGCACTGCACCCGAGCCGCTGAAGATTCTCACGATCAATCTCGAGCCTCCGGCGCTCGGTAATGTCACCGTTCGTCTTCGTCTTGTCGGCACGGAGGTGTCCGTCCACCTCGCGGCCGAACGCAAGGACACGAGCCAGATGCTGGACCAGCAGCGCGACTCGATCCGCGACCTCATGCAATCGGCGGGTTATGTCGCCGAGGTCGCACCGGTCCAGCACGGCTCGCTGGACGGATTCCAGGCCGGCTCCGGCCAGTCGCAGCCGCAGCTTTCGGGCCAGCAACAGCAATCGTCGCAGTCGCAAGGCACGTTCGGCGGCGCAAGCACATCGTCCGGCCAATCGGACGATGGAGCCAAGCAGACCCGGCAGGAACGCCAGCCCAACCAGGAGACGCGTCATGACCAGGACGTGGCGCCGCAGATTCGCCGCGGCCCTGTTTATCTTTAACGCGGGCGCCGCGGAGGCGGCGACCGACATTGCGCGCCCCTGCGAGCGCGAGATGGCGCGTGCGTCCCAGCAGCACGGGATTCCGCTCGGCATCCTCTATGCGGTCGGCCTGACCGAGACCGGGCGGCGCGGCGCGCTCTATCCCTACGCGCTCGGCGCGGAAGGACAGACCGTGTTCGCCAAGGACATGAATGATGCGATCGTGAATTTCGAGGCGATGCGGGCCAAGGGCATCAAGCTGATCGATCTCGGCTGCATGCAGATCAACCACTATTATCACGGCGACAAGTTCGCCTCGGTGCGCGCGATGTTCGATCCCTCCAAGAACGTGGAATATGCGGCGCGCTTCCTGAAGGAGCTGAAGCAGCGCGAGGGCAGCTGGACCATGGCGGTGGCCCGCTACAATGCGGGCCCCAACAATCAGCCGGCGCAGAAGCGCTACGTCTGCCACATCGTCGCTCATCTCGTCTCGAGCGGCTTCGGCGCGTGGACCGACAAGGCGCGCTCGTTCTGTCAGCCGAAAACGACCTGACCACTCGAAGTTGTGCATGGTTCCAAATCATCAGCCCCGCGCAAGCAAGAACCCTCATTGTAGCTGCAACCTATCAAAGGAGCCCAATCCATGAGCCTGTATGGTGTTATGCGCACCGGCGTTTCCGGCATGTCCGCGCAATCCAACAAGCTGTCGACGGTCTCGGACAACATCGCGAACGTCAACACCACCGGTTACAAGCGGGCTTCGACGGAATTCTCGTCACTGATCCTGAAGAGCGGTTCGGGCAATTATGATTCCGGCGCCGTCGAGACGACGGTCCGCTACGCCATCAGCGACGCAGGACATACGCAGTTCACCACGTCGACCACGGACCTCGCCGTCCAGGGCAACGGCTTCTTCGTGGTGTCGAACGCCAACAACACGCAGCAATATCTGACGCGCGCCGGCTCGTTCGTGCCGGACGCCCAGGGCAACCTGGTCAACGCGGCCGGCTACTACCTTCTGGGTCAGCCCGGTAAGGTGACCAATTTCTCGCAGAACAGCCTTTCCGGCATGCAGATCGTCAACATTGCCCAGGTTTCGCAGGTGCCCGTGCCGTCGACGGCGGGGACGCTCACGACCGGCAATATGGATCCGAAAGCGGCTGTGATCGCCGGTCCGCCCGGCCCGGCGTCGTACTCATCGAAGAGCTCGATCGTGGCCTACAACAATATCGGTCAGGCCGTTACGCTCGACGTCTACATGTCCCACACGGCGACGGCCGCCGGCTCTGACACCTGGCAGATTCAGGCTTATAACTCCGCGACGGGTGCGTCGGTCGGCGCCGCCACCACCTTCACCTTCGATACCACGGCGACCGGCAAAGGCGCGCTGGCCGCGGCGAGCCCGACGACTCTTTCCTTCACCGTTCCCGGCGGTGCGGCGGTAACCATGAACCTGGCGAACATGACGCAGACCGGAACCGACTTCAGCTTCAAGGCAACCGTCAACGGTAGCGCCCCCTCCGCCATCGACAAAATCGACGTCGACGACGCCGGCTACGTCACGGCGATCCTCAAGAATGGCCAGCAGACGACGCTCTACACGATCATGCTCGCCGACGTCCCGAGCCCCGACAATCTGACGCCGGAGCCGGGCAACGTCTATTCGACCAACATGAACTCCGGCAACGCGCAGGCCGGGAATGCCGGCACCGGCGGCCTCGGCACGGTCCAGTCCGGCGCTCTGGAAGACTCCAACGTCGACCTCGCGGACGAACTCACCGGGATGATCGAGGCCCAGCGCGGCTTCACCGCCAACTCGAAATCGTTCCAGACCGGCGCCGACCTGCTCGACGTCGTCGTCAACCTGAAGCGCTGAATCCTCCAGCGCCCGTTCCGGGCAAGAGCAAATCATGTCCCTTACCGCCGCTCTCGACTCCGCCCGCGCTTCACTCATGGCGTCGGGCATCCAGTCCTCGACGATCTCGCGCAACATCGCCGGTGCCAGCGCCGCCGGCTATTCGCGCAAGATCGCCGTGCTGGACAATCTTCCCGGGGCCGGCGTCTATGTGGCGGCGATCCAGCGCGCCGCCAGCTCGGGTCTCTACGACAACGTCTTGGTCGCGACCTCGTCGTCGGCCAAGCAGGGCGCGATCTTTGACGGTCTCCAGAAGATCGCATCTGCCACGGTGGACGATCCGGAGCTCGACCAGTCGCCGACCGCGCAGCTCAATGCGCTGAAGAAGGCGCTGCAGCAATATGCCAACGCCCCCGACAACACCACGCTGGCACAGGCGGCCGTCACCTCCGCCAAGGACATGGCGACGGCGCTCAACCAGGCGACCAATACCGTGCAGTCGGTCCGTGAGGGCGCGGATGCCGACATGGCGACCTCGGTCGCCAACATCAACCAGCTCCTTACGCAGTTCGACAAGGTCAACAACGCGATCGTGAGAGGGACGATTGCCGGTGACGACGTCACCGACTACCTCGACCAGCGCGACAGCATCGTCTCGAAGATGTCGCAGGAGGTCGGCGTCTCGATGTCGATCCGCGCCAACGGCGACGCGGCGCTCTATACCGACAGCGGCGTCGTGCTGTTCGACAAGACGGCGCGAACGGTCAGCTTCACGGCGACCAACATCTACACGCCCGGCACCACTGGCAACGCGGTCTTTATCGACGGCGTCCCGGTCACCGGCGCCAATTCAGTGATGCCGCTGAAGTCGGGCAAACTGGCGGGTCTCGCTCAGCTGCGTGACCAGGACACCGTCACCTATCAGAGCCAGCTCGACGAAATCGCGCGCGGCCTGATCAATACCTTCAGGGAGAGTGATCAGACCGCCGCGGCGCTGCCCGACGTGCCCGGTCTCTTCACCTATCCCGGCGCGCCGGCGATGCCGGCGAGCGCCACCGTCTCGGTCGGCCTGGCCGGCCTGATCAGTGTCGCGGCATCGGTCGATCCGGCCCAGGGCGGCAATCCAAATCTGCTGCGCGACGGCGCTATCAGCGGCAACGTCGCATACCGATACAACACCGCCGGCAACGCCGGCTACTCGGTCCGGCTACAGCAGCTGATCGGCGGCATGGATGCGGCGCAGCCGTTCGATGCAACCACGCAAGGCAAGCCGAGCGGCAGCCTGATCGACTACGCGTCGTCGTCGACGAGCTGGATCGAGAACCAGCGCAAGACCGCGGACTCCAACGTCACCTACCAGAAAACGCTGCTCGACCGCAGCACTGCGGCGCTGTCCAACGTCAGCGGCGTCAACATGGACGACGAGATGTCCTTGATGCTTCAGGTCGAGCGCACCTATTCGGCCTCGTCGAAGATCATCTCGACCGTCGACGAAATGTTGCAGAGCCTGCTGGCTGCCGTGGGGAATTAAGCCATGATGAGCGCGAACTACATCTCGACCTTGATGCTGTCTTCGTCGTTGAGGTCCTCGATCACGAACAATCAGTCCGCGCTGGCCAAGGCCTCGAAGGAAGCCACCACCGGCCGCTTCGCCGATGTTGGCCTCGAGCTTGGTGCCACGACGGGAGGCGACGTCACCCTGCGGGCGGACCTGAGCTTCGCCGATCAGCTCGTCGATACCAACGGACTCGTCGCGGGACGCCTGGACGTGACGCAGAGCCGGATCACCCAGCTCAACACGACCGCAACGTCCTTCCTCAAGGACCTGATCACGGCCCGCAGCACCGACGGCGGCGGGCGGATCATCCTGCCGCCTGCGTCCTCCAACCTCCAGGATCTGATCGGCGCGCTGAACGTCTCCTACAACGGCTCGTATCTTTTCTCGGGCATCAACACGCAGAACACACCGATCACGGCCTACACCGCGGGCTCGGCCACCAAGACCCAGGTCGACGCCGATTTCCTTGCGGCCTTCGGCTTCTCGCAATCCTCAGCGAGCGTCAGCAGCATTACCCCGGCGCAAATGCAGACCTTTCTCAACACCACCTTCGATGCCGAGTTCGCGAGCCCGGCCTGGAACACCAACTGGTCAACGGCCACCGACCAGGTCATGCAAAGCCGCATTTCCACGACCGAGATCGCCGATACGTCCGTCAGCGCCAACCAGATCGGCTTCCGCAGGCTCGCCGAGGCCTACACCATGATGGCGGATCTCGGGAACGCGAAACTGAGCCAAGAAACGTTCCAGGTCGTCGTGGACAAGGCCATCGGCCTCGTTGGTAACGCAATCACGGATCTTGCTCAGCTCGGCGGCAACGTCGGCACGGTCCAGCAGCGGATCACCTCCGCAACCGACAAGCTCAAGGCGCAGCAGGACATCCTCAACACTCAGATCGTCGGGATCGAGAAGGTCGATCCGGCGGAAGCCGCGGTCCGGGTCAACACCCTGCAGACCCAGATCCAGACGGCGCTGGCGCTGACCTCGCAGCTCCAGAAGATCAGCCTCATCAACTATCTCTGAGCGAGGGCTCAGTTGCAAGGTTCGCACCGTTTGTCTTGCTATCCAGTTTTCTGCGCAGAGTGGTCCTGATGACGTTTGAAGCCTATGAAGCTGTCGTTGAAGAGAGCGGCTATCAGGAGAGAGGCCGCGAGCGACAGGCGCTCAGCCTCGGCATCGAACGGCTCGAGCGGATCCAGAAGGGGCGCTTCACCTTCGAGGATCTGGTCGAGAGCCTGCTCTACGTGCGGCGGCTGTGGACGATCTTCATCGAGGATCTCGCCCATCCGGAGAACGGGCTTCCCGACAAGCTGCGCGCCGACATCATCTCGATCGGCCTGTGGGTGATCAAGGAAGCGGATCGCCTGCGCGAGGAGAAATCGGGTGACGTCATGCAGCTCATCGAAATCAACCGCCTGATCCGAGACGCTCTCTGATGAAGATATCCTTGCGGGCGGGCGAACTGATCTACATCAACGGCGCGGTCATCCGCGTTGATCGCAAGGTCTCCATCGAGCTCGTCAACGACGTCATGTTCCTGCTCGAAGCGCAGGTCATGCAGGCTTCCGACGCCACCACGGCGATGCGGCAGCTCTATTTCGTCGTCCAGCTCATGCTGATGAATCCGACGGACGTCCGGGACCCCATGGCGCTCTACAGGCCGCATCACGCGGCTCTTCTCGCGCTATGCGAGAACCGCGAGATGCTGGACGGGCTTGCCGCCATCGACGAGCTGGTCGGTTCGACCCGCTATTTCGAGGCGCTCAAGCGAATCCGGGCGTTGTTCCCGCTGGAGCAGGCAATCCTGGCCGGCGCCACCACCGAGTCCCCATTCCAGGCTGCCTGACAGCGGAGAGATACATGAACGTCACCAGCGCGACCGACAGCACCAGCAAGACCAGTTCGACCAGCTCGACCTCGTCGAGCAACAGTGTCGACTACAATACGTTTCTTCAGCTTCTCGTCGCCGAGATGAAGAATCAGGATCCGACCAATCCGATGGACACCTCGCAATATATGAGCCAGTTCGCCCAGCTCTCGACGGTCGAGCAGGCCATGCAGACCAACACCAAGCTCGATGCGCTGCTGTCTTCGCAGTCGTTGTCGCAGGCGGACGGGCTGATCGGAAAGACCGTCAGCTTTACCGACTCGACCGGTGCGACCTTCAGCGGCAAGGTCGCGTCCGTCTCCATCAACAGCGACGGCTCGATCGCGACCCTCGAGAACGGCACGAAGGTCGCGGTCGGGCCCGGACTCACGATCAGCCAGTCATGAACGAGCGGGACGCCCTCGATATCGTCCAGGCGGCGATCTGGACGATCATCGTCGCCTCCGGGCCTGCGGTCGGCGCGGCGATGCTGGTCGGCACCATCATCGCGCTGATTCAGGCCCTGACCCAGGTCCAGGAAGTGACGCTGACCTTCGTTCCGAAGATCCTCGTCATTCTCCTGGTCGTCGCCGTGTCCGGCTCCTTCATCGGCGCGCATCTCTCCACCTTCACCGAGATGGTCTATTCGCATATCGAACGCGGCTTCTGATCCGCACCGGTCCACCACCCTCGCGTAAGCTTTGCGCGGCAGATTGCAGGACGGAATCTGCTGCCGGTGACCCATGGCCGATACGTTAGCTGCTAGCCTGCCGACCCCGCGACGACTGGGGGCCGACGCCTTTTTCGCCGGCGGCATCGTGGCCATGCTCACGATCCTGTTCCTGCCGATCCCGCCGATCCTGATCGATCTCGGCCTCGCCTTCTCGATCGCGCTGTCGGCGCTGATCCTGATGGTCGCGCTGTGGATCCAGCGGCCGCTGGATTTCTCGGCCTTCCCGACCGTGCTCCTGATCGCGACAATCCTGCGGCTGGCGCTCAACGTCGCGACGACGCGCCTGATCCTGTCGCGTGGCGGGGAGGGGGAAACCGCCGCGGGCCACGTCGTTGCAGGCTTCTCGAAGTTCGTCATGGGCGGCGACTTCGTCATCGGCCTGATCATCTTCGCGATTCTGGTCACGGTGAACTTCGTCGTGATCACCAAGGGTGCGACGCGTATCGCCGAAGTCGGCGCCCGCTTCACGCTGGACGCCATTCCGGGCAAGCAGATGGCRATCGACGCGGACCTGTCCGCGGGCCTGATCGATGACAAGGAAGCTCAGCGTCGGCGCCGTGAGCTCGAGGAGGAGAGCTCCTTCTTCGGTGCGATGGACGGTGCCTCGAAATTCGTCCGCGGCGATGCCATCGCCGGCCTGATCATCACCGCGATCAACATCTTCGGCGGCATCATCATCGGCGTTACCCATCACGGTCTGACGCTGTCGCGCGCCGCCGACGTCTACACAAAACTCTCCGTCGGCGACGGTCTTGTCACGCAGATGCCGGCACTGATCGTGTCGCTGTCGGCGGGCCTTCTCGTCTCCAAGGGCGGCACCAGGGGTTCGGCGGAGCAGGCCGTGCTGCGGCAGCTCGGTGGCTACCCGCGCGCGGTGTCGGCGGCGTCGTTGATGATGTTCGTGCTCGCCTTGATGCCCGGACTGCCGATGGCACCCTTCGTGCTGCTCGGCAGTGTCATGGCCTTCGTCGGCTACTCGCTGCCGAGGCGGCAGGCGGCACGGGAGAAGAAAGAGCATGCGCGCAAGGCCGACGAACGGGCCCAGACCGAWGCCAAGGACTCCGTCAAGGAATCGCTCAAGACCGCGGAGATCGAGCTGGCGCTCGGCGGCCACCTTTCGGTCCATCTGCTGGGCTCGCGCAACGAGCTTGGGCACCGCGTCGGCAAGATCCGCAAGAAATTCGCCAAGCAATACGGCTTCGTCGTTCCCGAGATCAAGCTCACGGATAATCTGTCGATCGATCCCAAGAGCTATCAGATCCGGATTCACGATACCCGCGTCGCCCACGGCGAGCTGCGGATCGGCGAGGTGTTGGTGCTTGTGGACAAGGATGGCAACCCCGATGTGCCCGGCGAAGAGGTGATCGAGCCCGCCTTTGGCATGAAGGCGCTCTGGGTGACGGAGGCCTTCACCGAAGAGGTCAAGCGGCAGGGCTGCAAGCCCGTCGACAATCTGTCGGTGCTGCTCACGCATATGAGCGAGGTGCTCCGGGCCAACCTTGCCCAGCTGCTGTCCTACAAGGACATGCGGAGCCTGCTCGACCGGCTCGATTCCGAATACAAGCGCCTGGTCGACGACATCTGTCCGTCGCAGATCTCCTATTCCGGCCTGCTGGCGATCCTGAAGATCCTCCTGGCCGAGCGCGTATCGATCCGGAACCTGCATCTGATCCTCGAGGCGATCGCCGAGATCGCGCCCCATGTGCGGCGATCCGAGCAGGTCGCCGAGCACGTGCGCATGCGCCTTGCCCAGCAGATCTGCGGGGATCTGTCCGACAACGGCGTGCTCAACGTCATCCGGCTCGGCAATCGCTGGGACCTGGCGTTCCACCAGAGCCTGAAGCGCGACGCCAAGGGCGACGTCGCCGAGTTCGACGCCGACCCGCGGCTGATCGAGCAGTTCGCGACCGAAGCCAGCGCCGCGATCCGGAAGTTCACCGAGAACGGCACCAGCGTGGTGCTGGCGGTGACGCCGGAAGCGCGCCCCTACGTTCGCATGATCCTGGAGCGGGTGTTCCCGACCCTGCCGATTCTGTCGCATGTCGAGGTGGCGCGCAGCGCCGAGATCAGATCGCTCGGAGCCATATCGTGATCAGCGGTCTCGCCGACAGCGTGCTGGTGACGTTCATCGTGTTCTGCCGCATCGGCGCCTGCCTGATGCTCGTGCCCGGCTATTCCAGCGTCAACGTTCCGGCCCAGGTTCGCCTGTTCGTCGCGCTCGTGACGACGTTCGCGCTCACGCCGATCCTGATCGCCGTCCTGAAACCACTCACGGACAATGCGGCACCGCTGTCGCTCGCGCTCCTGATCTGCTCCGAGCTGCTGGTCGGCAGCGTCATCGGGCTCGGCGGGCGCGTATTCTTCCTCGCGCTCCAGACCATGGTAAGCGTGATGGCGAGTGCGATCGGCCTCAGCAGCATCCCGGGCACGCCGATCGGCGACACCGATCCGGCGCCGGCCCTGGTGCCGTTGATCATGGCGGCCGTCACCACGCTGTTCTTCATGACCGACCAGCACTGGCAGGTCCTGCGCGGGCTGATGAACTCCTACGACGTCTGGCATCCCGGCGACAAGATCGGCGGTAGCATGGCGCTCGATCAGCTCGTCGGCCGCCTGTCCGAGGCGTTCGTGCTGACGCTGCGGATCACCAGCCCTTTCATCGTCTATTCGGTCATCGTCAACCTGGYGGTCGGCCTCCTCAACAAGCTGACACCGGCGATTCCCGTCTATTTCATCTCGGTGCCCTTCGTCCTGTTCGGCGGCTTCCTGCTGCTCTATCTCACCAGCGACGAGCTGCTGACGCAATTCATGCTCGGCGTTTCGTCGTGGCTGGCGGGATGATCGGCATGACATCGCGCGCGGACAAGCTCGGTCGGATGGTCTCGCTCGTGAAGCTCCAGCTCCGGCTGTCCGAATGGCAGCTCGCGCAATTGCGGCAGCAGGAGAGAAGCTTGCAGGATGAGCAGGAATGGCTGGTCGGAACCCTGAACGAGGGGAAGCCGCCGGCGGGGTCATCGAGCGAGTCGATCGCGCGGCGACTGACCAGGGCGAGCGTCGGTGCACGCGCGGTTCAGGCGCAGGCATCGCAGCAGCTCGACCAGGTCCGCTCGGAGAGTCGCCGTGTGAAACAGCTCGAGCAGGTCGCGAAAGCGGCGCTGGCGGACAAGCTTCGCGACGCGGAGAAGCGTTCGCTCGAGGAAATGACGGGGACAAGCCCCACCGTGCGCGACTGGGCGCCACGGCCAGCCAGCCGGAACAAGACATGATCGTGACAGCGACGCCCGACCTCGTTCTCGACGTCCTCGATGCCGCCGATCCCGTGACGCAGCGCGCGGCGACCGCGAAGCTCGATGCGCTGAAGTCCTCCGATGCCGATTTCGCCGCGACGATGGACGCGGAGGTCGGCAAGGCCAAGGCGGCAACCGCCGATCAATCCGCGACGAAGGTTGCCGAGACCCAGTCGACTGCGGTGAACGGGGCGCCGGTGCAGGTGATCAAGGCGCCTGCCTCCGGCGAGGTCTACCGCAAGTTCGAGGCTTTCATCCTCCAGACCTTCGTCGAGACGATGCTGCCGAAGGAATCCGAGGAAGTCTTCGGCAAGGGCACGGCAGGCGGCATCTGGAAGTCGATGCTGGCGGAGCAGCTCGGTGCGCAACTGGCAAAGGGCAAGGGTATCGGCATTGCCAAGCAGCTGGCCGCCTCGAACGCGGCGAAGGCGGAGGCTACGGCGAAGGCCGGATCATGATCAGGGAATGGGTGACAGAAGTTGAGGGGTGAATTTTCTATGCAGGCACAAGATGGCGCGGCGGCCCTGGTGATGGAGCAGCCGGTCGTGGACACCGAGGCGATGACGACGCAAGCTGCGGCCGCCGATGCGCTGTTGCCCGTGCTGTTGCCGAATGTCGGCGGCGAGGTGGCGCCCGAAGGCGCCGATGCGGCGAGATCGGATGAGATGCGCGGCCTGCTGGCGTCGATCCGCCGGCTCGAAAGCATCGTCGAGGAGGAGACGGTCGCGCTCGCGACGGGAAAGAAGATCGATTTCGACGACTTCAGCGCGCGGAAGAGCCGGAGCATGCTGGAATTCGTCCGCCTGATGCGGGCGCGGATGCATCTCGGCGGCGAGGTGGAGATCACCGAGGAAATCCAGCGGCTGCGCGAGAAGCTCGAGCGAAACCGCGCCATCCTCGAGATGCACTACGACGCCGTGCGCGAGGTTGCGGCCATCATCGTCAGGGCGGTCAAGGAGGCCGATTCGGACGGCACCTATAGCGGTCGCGTAGCGCAGGACGCAAAATGATCAGACTGGTGCTGGCCGGACTCTGGGTATGCATCCTCACCGCAGGCACGAGCTATGCCGTGGCCTATTGGAAGGAAAACGGCAGCCCGCTGTCGCCAAAGGACGAATATCTCGACGGGCTGCAATACCAGAAGACGCGTGCGCTGAGCGTGCCGATGGTCGAGAACGGAAACGTGCAGGGCTACATCGTCGCGCGCTTCGTCTACACCGTGGAGGCGCGGACCCTGCACCAGCTCAACGTCCCGCCGGAGCCGTTCGTCGTGGATGAGGCCTTCCGCAGGATCTATGCGGACGAGCGGCTGGATTTCAGGAAGCTCGCCCGCTACGACCTCTCCGTGCTCACGACGGCCATCAAGCAGCGCGTCAACGAGCGGATGYAGGCCGCAGTTGTCCAGGACGTACTGGTCGAGGACTTCAACTACGTCTCGAAAGACGAATTCCAGCAGAAACCGTAGCGCAACGGCGTCTGCGCCGCGAAGCCGGCCAGCGCCCTTCGGTTTCTCTGCCGCTGAAAATGCACCGGCCTCTGCGGGGTGTCTCCGCAGAGGCCGGTGTCGTTTGGTATCGACGTCGTGCCGCGTCAGTTTCCTGCCGGGTACGCCGCCGGGGCGGCATGGGCCCTGTTCAGGAGGATGCCGACCTCGTCGAGATCCTGCATCGGAACGTCGACGGTCTCGCCGGCCGGGATGTTGAGGCGGTACCCGACGTAGCGCCGTGCCACGATCGCGTCGAAGCCGAGGCGGTCACGGAGCTTCTTGCGCAGCTTGCTCACATGGCTCTCGATCACGCTCTCGTCGAAGGTCGCCTCGAAGATACCGTAGACCGCGTTGAAGATCTGCGTCTTGGTGATCCACTTTCCATGGTTGCCGACCATGTATTCGAGAATCCGCAGCTCGCGGCGGGGCAGGGTGAGGGCGCGGCCGCCGATCTCGGGGTCGCGTCCGTTGAAGAAGACCTGGATTCTGGTCTCGCAGGGCCTTGGCAGGTCGCCGACCCTGCGTCGCGCGATCGCGGCCGTTCGGGCCAGGATTTCGCGAAGATGGATCGGCACGTGAACCACGTCGTCGACGCCGGATTCGAAGAGCTCCAGCGTGTTCTTGAGCATTTTCTGGCCGCTCATGGCGATGATGGGAGCCGAAGAGCGCTTGCGCATCGCCCGTGGAAGGCTCCCGCGGGCATCGCAGTCCCCGAGGAGGAAGGCGTCGACCGCTGCCAGATCCGATTCATTGGCGGATTGCAGCCAGTCCCAGAATTCTCCCGAGGAGAAGCCGATCGACGATACACCTTCGCGAACGAGCCCTCCAACGTAGCTGTTCGCGACGCTCTCGCGATCATCAACGATTATATACATCAGTCTTTTCGCCCCTGTTTCGCACTTGTCGCGGCCGGCTGGTTGTTGTGATGCCCCGGCTCGCAACTATGCTGTTTGACGATATTTCCATCCCGCGAACCGTTATTATGGTTTCGATATTCGCGGGCAGCCCTACGCATTCAGTGCCTGCATGTGCAGGCCTGCTACTTCGACTCGATACTGAACGCTTACTGCTTGAGGCTCGGCGGGTGTCTTACGGATCACCTCGCGGAGCGGATTGAGACAGCGACCTAGAACAGTTGTGCCAAGTTGCTCATCGCGTCCGAACACCACTGGACTGTGTCGATCTCCTCGCCTACCGGCGAGAATCACTTGAGTAGGACCGTAACAATTGCCGATTTCCGATCAAGCGCCCGCAACAAAGCGATTGCTACACGTGCTTGATGCTGTTGGTTTGTTTCGAGTTGTTTCTTGATATGTTAAATCGCATCAGTTGATTTTGTTTCCGAACTACTTTCGCGTTGGGGTGGTTCCAAATTTCCGCATCTC